>CAMVLL010000001.1 GCA_947168315.1 uncultured Bacteroidota bacterium
CGGCACAGAATACCAAATCCATGTCGGGCTTCAATTGAGACAAGGAAGTACGGAAATGTTCTGTCAGCCAAGTGAACGTTTCGCAACTAGTCAAAGGTTTTCCTGTAATATGCGCAGCGGAAGAGGCATATTTCAGCATAGATAGATCCGAATAGTTTGGCCGCGTAAGATTCGAATCAGTTCTCAGTCCTTTTATTCCAAAATCGGATAAGCCGAAACCTTCTACTTCAGGAATGTCTACTGCAGCATAAACATCTATCAAATTGGCAGGAGAACCATGTGCCTGATTTCTCGTACGTACGCCATGGCTATGTGCCCATTCCGTCCACTGTTGAGTAAAATTCTGAAGTAGCATCTCCCCTAACGTTGCCCGATAGTCGATTAACACCTGTGCCTCATGCTCGCCTCCCAGCAATAAATCCGGTAGGTAAGGTTCCAGGTCGTATCCCCTCCTAACCTTAAACTCATCCAATAAGGTAGGTGTCCAATCTGCACCATATACCTCATAGCTGTCATTAAAGAACGTGGCAGGAAAAGATACTCCACTCGACAAAAATGCTTTATCAAACCGTTGTAGATAATGGGCCACAGCATCTCTGTTGAAATGGTCAATCACCCAACCTTCACCTCCAGGTGACGGTCTTTTCACTTTCTGCAAGGTACGTAACACATACAACGAAAGCACTTGCCAACGTCCTTTGGGCATTTTCCAATGAACATGCCCATCACTCACTGAAGAAGTAAGGTCAAAGTATATCCCTTTCTTTTCTAATGAATAAGCAATCACACGTTGTAACTTGGCTGTCTGAAGGATTTCCTTGCTAACCGAGGAACGTCTTGTCGACGTACGTATGCTTGAATGGTCTAATGAAACGGGAAAATCCATCACACGGGTTTTACTTACAGAAAAAGTATCAACCCGAAACCCAACAAAGCAGGAAGCTTCGTCCAAGGGCACCTCCGGACCGCCAAAAGGCCAGCCAGTACCACAATTCATATCAATCTGAATAGAATCTCTCAGACCTGTCTGCTCGACAAATCGTAAGATATCCATCCACCTGGGTGATAGAAAGTCAATATTATTATTGTCATTACCCTTGACACCATATATCGGTGTTATCTCCAATGTATGAATTCCATGACTTGCCAATTCGGACATACTCCGACTTAGCTCTTGCTCAGTTACAGCAGATCCAAGCCACCACCAGCGGGATCCAGGTTTTGTTTGGATAGAAGAAACTGGCCATTCCTGTGCTTGACAGAATAGGGAGAAAAGAAAGAATAAAATGAAACAAAACTTCTTCATCGTCGTCGATTTATTTCCAAAGATAATAAATATAAGCGAGAAGAAAGAGAGAGCATATAAAAAAGAAAGGATGTTTCGATTGAAACATCCTTTCTTTTTAGTATAGTCAACTATTACATACGTTGTGTCGCAGAATAGTTAATATTCAATGCATAAGCCTTACGCAGAGCCTGCTTAACTTCCGTGACGATACCCATCTTCGTATCTTTATCGATCTTCAGTGAAACAGTCATGAACGGCTGGTCAGCCTCACTCATGTTTTCACGTTCCTGATAGATATAGTCTTGAACTTCGTCAGCTTCAGCAAACTTATCGTTCAACTGGATACGGCTTTCAGAACCCATCTTCTTTTGGAATTCAGGCATTGGTTTACCGATATAGATGAATGAAACCAATGATTTCTTTTCAAGCTTTTCCAACTCAGTTGCCTGCGGAGCTTTAAACTGCACCTTCAACGTTACTTCACGCATACTTGTAATCATCATGAAGAAGAACAACATGGTAAAGATCAAGTCAGGTAATGAAGACGTGTTCAGCTCGGGCATACCCCGTTTACCGGATTTATTAAATCTTCCCATACTTATTTTCCTCCATACTTTTTAGGTTCTGCTTCAGAAATCTTCTGTGGGTAGTATGTACGGATAGCCTCTTTTTGGTCATCGTTGCATTCCTTATAAGCCTTGCCGAACTTTGAGTGAGCAAGGTCGTCACGCAACTCGTTATAAGCAGCTACCAATTCATTCTGCACGTCGATATAAGCTTGATAACTTGTACCAACGTCATTCTGAAGAGAAATAACGTGATTTTCAGTAATCATACACTCACCACCCAGCAAAGGAATATTCTTCGAGTGCTTCTCAGGGAGGTTAGCGTCATCATTAGGATTAGCTATAAACTCTTTAGCTTTTTCTTTAAGTTGCCTTACATCCAGCCATTCTGAACCAACCATCAACTGATTGTCCTTGTTCAGACGAACCTGGAGAACGTTACGTTCCTTAACAATAATATCATCGTTCTTCTTCTGATTTGGATCTGGTGGGTTTGGAAGACGTCTTGCCAAGCCTCGGTCCGTATCCATAGAAGTAGTGATAAGGAAGAAGATAAGCAAAATAAAGGCAATGTCGGCTGTAGAGCTAGAGTTTACCTGTGGTACACTTTTTTTCTTTCTTGCCATTTTATTACTTTTTTATTATCAAAAATGATATTATTTAATTTTCTTAAAGATACCGCTTAAGTTGAGTAAAGTACCAAGAGCAGCGATTCCAAACAATGCATAGATTGCATAGATCATCATGTCAGACACCTTCAACATTGTAGCGTCAGAGAAGATTGAACCATCAGCAAGAGCCAGAGGCTTGTCAGATGCAATCATCCATGTAACAATGAACAATACAACCAAAAGTACATCGAATGCCAAGAAACGCAAACCGGTTTTTGGTTCATGCTTTAACAATGATAACAAGTGAACGCACTTACCTACAACGAAGAGGATTGCTGCGATAGCCACCATTGCATAGATCAAGAAGATCAACAACTCCGTATTCTTCGGAGCATTATATTCACCTACCGGATTGTTATATCCTACAAAATAGAATAATGCCAACACAATTAGAATGATAGCAAAGAGGATATAAAGGATCCAAGATGAAAATTTGTGAGATAACTTTGCCATTTTATTCTAATTATTTGTTGTATTTCAAATTATACTTTGTAATCATGTCGAGCAATGTGATAGAAGAATCTTCCATATCACTTGTGAGCTCTTCAATCTTAGAAAGAATGTAGTTATAGAATACCTGGAGGATCAAAGCTGCGATCAAACCGAAGATAGTAGTGATCAAAGCGACCTTCATACCACCTGCAACGACTGTCGGAGAAATATCACCAGCCTGTTGGATGTTATCGAATGCCTGAACCATACCAATCACAGTTCCCAAGAATCCTAATGACGGAGACATTGCGATGAACAAGGTGATCCAAGAACAACCCTTCTCAAGGTAACCAGCCTGAACACCACCGTAAGCTGTTACAGAACGCTCAACAACGTCAAGACCCTGATCAGCTCTCATCAAACCCTGATAGCAAATTGAAGCTACCGGACCGCGAGTGTTACGACATACAGCCTTTGCACCTTCCAAGTCACCCTTTTCAAGGTTCTCTTCAATACTCTTCATCAATTTCTTTGTGTTAACCTGAGCCAAGCTGAGGTAAATGATACGCTCAATACAGAATGCAAGACCGATTACCAATGCGATAGCAACCAATGACATGAAGCCTGCACTACCTTCAATAAACTTAGTCTTTAATTCCTTATGAATACCACCTTCTTCAACAGCAACCTCTGTTGCAGCTGGTTCTGTTTGAGCTTCTTCCTGAGCCATTACAGGAACTGAACCTAGAGTAAGAACTCCCATCAATGCAAGAATTGCAAATAACTTTTTCATTGTGTGTCTAATTTTTTAAGATTAATTAATTAATTATTTGTTTAACATATTATTTCAAACTTTATTTGGCGGAGAAACCGGGATTCGAACCCGGGATACCCTTTAGGGGTATACACGCTTTCCAGGCGTGCCTCTTAAGCCACTCGAGCATCTCTCCTTGTGAACTTAGTACCTCTTTTCAGGCCCTTCATACCAAATCGGGTGCAAATTACAAAAAATTTGGCAATTGCAAACGATTTTATCCACAAATGTATTCTTTTTTTTTAATCTTTCTCATCTATGAGGCAAAGAAAGATTATTTTAGAGTACAAATTTAATAAACTTTATAAAATTATGGCAACCTTTTGAAAACTTTTATTGCATTTTTTGTAGTAACAGCATCTATTTCCGACAAATCACACTGATATATCTCCGACAACTTCATTGCGACCTGACGTACATACGAACTTTCATTCCGCTTCCCCCTAAAAGGCACTGGTGACAAATAGGGTGAATCGGTTTCCATGACAATCCGACTCAAAGGAACGACTGAAGGAAGGACTTGCGGGAGGGTGCTTTTCTTGAATGTCACAATCCCGTTCACGCCCAACATGAATCCTTCATATTCCAACAAGGCTTCTGCTTCTTTTTCCGTTCCCTCAAAACAATGGAACACTCCTGTCAACTGTTTCTGATAGGGTGAAAGAACTTCAAATAGTTCCGGATATGCTTTGCGACAATGGATCATGACCGGCAGATCATATTCCATAGCCCACTGCACTTGTATGTCGAGTGCCTCCTGTTGCTCTTTTCGAAAGGTTTGATCCCAGTAGAGGTCCATTCCTACCTCTCCTATTGCTATAAAGGAATGACTAGAAAGAAATGTCTTCATTGGAAGTAACCGTTCTCGAAAACGCGCGTCCACACATTCCGGATGGAAACCCAACATCGGATAACAATAACCTGGATACTCTTCACACACGTGCAACACCGCCTCGATAGTGGTCTCGTCCTCATTGGGAAGGAAGATTTTCTCCACCCCAACGGCTTTCGCACGTGCCATCACCTCGGCACGGTCGACATCGAAAACCTTATCATACAAATGTGAATGAGTATCTATCATTACATGTTTCGTTTCATCAATTGACGGGAGAAGGCTATAAGTAGTTCCTTCCGTTCTTCTGGTGCCTTTACATCATCCAGAATCTGCAATCCTGCGGCATAGAGGTCCTCTATTTTCCGCAAACAAATCTCTCCTACACCTATCTTATTATAAATATCCGTCATTTCTCGGATCTTCTCAGACGGATCATAGGCTGTTGCTTCCAGCCACTTCTGTATTTTTTTCCCTTGCTCGTCATCCGACTTTTGAATGGCTGTAATCAACATATAGGTCTTCTTGTTGCAAAGGATATCACCGCCGATATTCTTCCCAAAAACTTTTGGATCCCCATATACATCCAGGTAATCGTCCTGCAATTGGAAAGCCAGTCCCATCTTGATACCGAAATCATAGAGTTTCTGCGCCTCTTCCTCAGGAGCATCTCCCATGATAGCTCCAATCTTTAATGCGCCGGCAAGCAACACAGATGTTTTCAGACGGATCATATTCAGATACTCCTCTGCAGTAACGTCCGTACGAGTTTCGAAATCCATATCCCATTGCTGTCCCTCGCAGATACCTAAAGCCAGTTCGTTGAACACATCCAATACAGGTTTCAAATACTTTTCACTACAATTAGTCATCAGTTTATAGGCCAGGATGGTCATGGCATCGCCCGAAAGGATGGCGGTATTTTCATTCCATATCTTATGCACGGTCAGCTTGCCTCGCCGGCGGTCAGCTTTGTCCATCACGTCATCGTGCAGCAACGTGAAATTATGATAGGTTTCGATACCTGCAGCCTGCGGCAACACGTGTTCCACATCATCTTTATAGAGCTGGTAAGCCAACATCAACAAGAGAGGGCGCAAGCGTTTTCCGCCCAGTTCCAACTCATAATTGATAGGATCATACAAGCCTTTCGGCTCCATGTCGTAACGCAAACTGGCAAGATACCTATTGAACAGGTCTTGTAATTGGGAGATCGTATATTTCATAAGTCAGGTAGATAAAAAAGAAGGCTGCTTATAGGGCAGCCTCCTCTATCATTTAATCTAAATTACTGTAATCTGAATTGAACAGGTAAAGTAAATCTTGTACGTACAGGTTTACCACGCTGCTTTCCAGGTTTCCACTTAGGCATGGTTGAAACCACGCGCAAAGCCTCTTTATCCAAATACGGGTCAACACCACGCATTACCTGAGTATCAACGATTGAACCGTCACGGTTAACGACGAACTGTACGATAACACGACCTTGAACACCGTTCTCCTGAGAGATAGTCGGATATTTAATATTCTTCTGCAAGAACTTCATCAACTCGATCTGACCACCCGGGAATTCCGGCTGCTCTTCTACAACCTGGAAGATTTGCTCTTCTTCTGGTTCTTCTTCAACAACCTCAACTGGAGTATACTTCACTTCGATAGCTTGTTTTGTATCATCAGTTGCCTGAATTGTTGACTCTTGTACGTTCGCGTCGTTCTCAACGATCTTCAAAACTTCCTCAACCTTCGGTGCTTCTGGAGGAGGAGGAGCTTGCTTAGGTTCTTCTTGTTCAGTGATTGGAATAATTTCCTCTTCAAAGTCCACTTGAGCTATGCCTGTATCTGTAGCCACCTTCTTGTCACGCTCACTCCATTCGAACGCAATGAATGTTACTGCAAGTACAAACACATAACCAATGAGCAGCCAGGTACTTCTTTTACCTTCGAGATCTGCTTTTGGGGATTTTTTAATTTCCATATAAATGTGTTTATAAATTTAGTGTGCACTATTGCACGACGCAAATATAACACTAACTTTTAAAACTAAAAATAAAAAACCATAAAAATTTGGGGTGCTCACTTATTTTATTGCTTTTTATCTCTTTATACTCAACTTTTGCTTATCTTTGCTCAATAAGCACTAAAAGGTTTTATCATGAAAAAGATTACAATTGCCATTGACGGCTATTCTTCCTGTGGGAAAAGCACGATGGCTAAGGATTTAGCACGTCAGATAGGATACATTTATATAGACAGCGGTGCCATGTACCGCTCTGTAACGCTTTATTGCCTGGATCATGGACTGTTCAAAGGTAAGGAGATTCAGACTGAGGCTTTGAAGGAGGTTCTTCCTTCTCTTCAGATTACCTTTAAACTGGATCCTGAAACTAAAAAGCCGGTTACATATCTGAACGGCGAAGAGGTGGAAAGCCGTATCCGCTCGTTAGAGGTGTCTAATCACGTCAGCTTGATAGCTGCCCTTCCTTTTGTCCGTGAGGAGTTAGTTCGTCAGCAGCAGGCGATGGGTCGCGAGAAGGGTATCGTGATGGATGGCCGTGACATTCAGACGGTGGTCTTCCCAGATGCAGAACTGAAAATCTTTGTAATCGCATCGGCTGAGGTAAGAGCTCAACGCCGTTACGATGAATTGAAGGCTAAGGGACAAGAGGCTTCGTATGAGGATATCCTGAAAAACGTGAAGGAACGGGATTACTTGGACGAGCATCGTGAGGTAAGTCCTTTGAAGAAGGCGGATGACGCTATCGTACTCGACAACAGCGATATGACCATCGATGAGCAGAACGCTTGGCTGATGGAACAATTCAATAAGGTGGTAAATGATTAACGTTGAGATTGACGAAGGATCCGGATTCTGTTTCGGTGTAACCCGAGCCATCAATAAAGCGGAGGAAGAATTAGCCAAAGGTCATACGCTTTATTGCTTGGGGGATATTGTACATAACGGACAGGAATGTCAACGCCTGGAGAAGTTAGGATTAATCACAATCAATCACCAGCAACTCACCGATCTTCATCATGCCAAGGTTCTTTTCCGCGCTCATGGTGAGCCACCTGAGACCTATGAGATTGCTAGAAAGAACGATATTCAACTGATTGACGCGACTTGTCCTGTGGTGCTGCAGTTGCAGAAGCGCATCAAGTCGCAGTACGACAATCACGTATCCGGAAAAGAGAAACAAATTGTCATCTATGGAAAGAACGGGCACGCGGAAGTCTTAGGACTTGTCGGTCAAACCAAAGGGGAAGCCATCGTGTTGGAACATCCCGACGATGTTACCCGATTGGATTTCAGCAAGGATATCTACCTTTATTCTCAAACGACAAAGTCGTTAGAAGAGTTCTGGAAGATTATCAACTATATCCAAGAACACATATCGCCCAATGCTGTTTTCGAATACTATGACACCATCTGTCGACAGGTAGCCAACCGTATGCCTCACCTGCAGGAGTTTGCCCAAGCACATGAATTGATCTTCTTTGTCAGCGGACAAAAGAGCTCAAATGGACGAATCCTCTACCACGAATGTCAAAAAGTAAATCCCAACACACATTTTGTATCGCGACCAGAGGATATTGAGAAATCTCTTCTGAAAGATATACAATCAGTTGGTGTCTGCGGTGCCACCTCAACTCCGAAATGGTTGATGGAGGCGTGTCGGAAAAGAATACTATACCTTTCGGAAGATGAAGCGAAGCACAACCCCTGATAACGAATACACACAGAACAAAACATCGAAAGATTATGTTTCCCTGTAGGGGACGACCTTATGTTGTACCGCAAACAATGTGAATTCACGGACCTACACAAGGTAGGCCCCTACAATAATAATTAAGCAAACAAATAAATAAACAAAACAAATACTTCCGGCCTTAGCAAAAAAGCGTGAAGAAAATTGAAGATGTTTTCCGTTAAAAACGAGCCTCGTCAAGCGAGCGAAGCGAGGGCGTTTGGCTCGTTTAGGGAAACATGCTTTAATTTTTAGCTTTTTTGCGCGAGCCGGTGACTTTTTTCTTTGGTTCGGTTTCTTTTTTGGTCATGCAAAAAAGAAATGAACATACACACCCCTTCAGAGGAAAAATTATACAAAATCATAAAAAAAATGGGCCGACATAAGGTCGACCCATATAAAATTACTTCGGAATTCGATTCTTATTTCTTCAGCAGATCAAAATATTTGTCTAACAAGTATTTTGCAGCGATGAACGATGTGCGTTTACCCATCTGAACATCCTGCTCAGCTTTCTCCAGCATAGAACTGATTATTTCGTTCTGATAGAAGTTATTCTTCAGGTGCTCATTGATAGATTCATACATCCAGTACTTTGCCTGCTCATTTCTCCGGTAATCAAAATACCCATTATTTTTAACGAACACAAAATACTGATCGATCATGTCCCAAATCTCCTTGATTCCCAAGCCATAGAAACCGGAGTAAGTCAACACCTTTGGTGTCCAGCCCGAATCCGGCATCGGGAAATAATGCAACGCATTACGGAAATGAGTTGCCGCAAGCTCTGCCTTCTCGATATTACTACCATCAGCCTTGTTGATGACGATACCATCCGCCATCTCCATGATACCACGTTTGATACCTTGCAACTCATCACCTGTGCCAGCCAACTGTATCAGCAAGAAGAAATCGACCATACTATGACAAGCCGTCTCACTTTGTCCAACACCTACGGTCTCCACGAAGATTTTATCGAAGCCTCCAGCCTCACAGAGGATGATGGTCTCACGTGTCTTTCGTGCCACACCTCCCAGCGAACCTGCCGAAGGACTAGGACGAATGAACGCATTTGGATGTACGGCCAAGTGTTCCATTCGTGTCTTATCACCCAGAATACTACCATGCGACCGTTCACTACTCGGGTCGATGGCCAGTACAGCCAATTTCCCGCCTTTTTCCAGCACATGTAATCCGAAAACATCTATTGAAGTACTCTTTCCGGCTCCCGGCACACCGCTGATACCGATACGAACAGAGTTACCTGAGTGAGGCAAACATTTTTCAATCACCTCCTGTGCAATAGCCTGATGCTCTGCGCGAACACTCTCCACCAAGGTTACGGCACGGCTTAGCACTGTAATATCACCTTTTAGGATTCCTTCTACATAATCATTGACAGACAGTTCACGACGAGCTTTCCGATGTTTCATATAGGGATTGATGATAGACGGTTGCTTCACACCGTCGTTCACCTTCAGACCTTTGTACTGTTCTTCATTCTCAGGATGTTCCATAGTTATTTCGTTAACGTAGTATTCACTTTTATCATTACTTTCGGGTTCTCAGGATCGTTTGTTATCAGCAAGATGCGAGGTACGCTCTTCAGGTCCTTCAGATGCGATCCCTCAACGGTAATCTTCATTTTTGTTTTCTTACCCGGGGCCAATTCACGTTTCTTCAAGTCAGCTCCAAGTCCACCGTTCAGCACCTGCAAATCAAGGATCTTTAAATTCGATCTTCCGACATTCCGGATCTCTACTGACAATCTCCGTCTCTCTGATGCCATCAACATATAGTTCCTCTTCAGCCAACTGTATCTTAGGCGGGTTCTGTCGTTCCGACGATGACCTGTGACTGAAGTCCGGCAAGTTGATAACAGAAACCGGTATCTCATTCTCCGCTCCAACCACATCGCCTGGGAAGCGCGACAAATAAACAGAGGCAGTTGTCAGACCGAGTTTTGGAAGTTTCTCACTATCCAAGGTCACTATCATTGTTCCTACCATATTCTTGCCCACCTTCTCAGGTGTTATCTCAGCCGAAAGGTATGGAGGAAGATGCATCAACGCCGGTTCGTAGATCTCACCGGTACCATTCATCACCTTGATCTCAAAGGTCGGTTTCTCACCCTTGTTGACATCATCAAACTCAATCGATGAATGGCTGAGCCTCAGCGAACCAATCTGATAAGGATAGTTGTTGGCATCCTCGAACACCTCAGTAGCGACCTCACCACGGAAGGCGAGATACACCGGTTTTTCCGAAGCATTGGTATAGACCGCAACATCCTTGTAGAAATGTCCAAGTGTTTTTGCGTCATATACCACACTTATCTCCCCCATTTTCTGAGGAGCGATCGGTTCCTTGGTCCATTCCGCCTCACTGCATGCACACGAGGGAACCACCCTCTCTATGATGAGGGGTTGATTACCCGTGTTTGTCATCTGATAATATACCGTCACAGGTTGTTTCCACAACAGCATACCGATATTCTTATCCTTCGCATCGAACTGTGCGACAGGCTGAGCATGACCTTGGATCATCACGCAACAACAGAATACCAACCATAGGACCACATGCTTCATGAGCGACTTTTTTGAATGAGACAGCAAAGGTACAAAATAATCCAAACCTTGCAAATATTCACCCGTTATTAACGTCTTCTGCTTGCTGAACCCTGTTGTGAGTTGTTGTTATTATTGGTCGTAGTCGTCTGCTGTTGAGTCTCGCTTCTCGTCTGTTGATTATAGTTCGACTGCTGTCTGCGGTAGCTGCTTGCGCTTTGACGCGTATCATTCTTCTGTTGTTCACGTCCACCTCTTACAGCTTCACTCTTGGACTTATTCGGCTGAGCCGGTGTTCTTGTAGTCGGCATCTGAGGAGGCTGGTTGCTTGGTACGTTCATATAAGAACGTCCTTGGTACGGACTGTAATGATACTGTTTATGAGCACCCTTATAAGTGCTGTAGACCGTTGGAGCATTTCTGAAATATTTATTCCGCGGATAACGGTTATATACCACCAGCGTGATTGAATTAGACACGCGATGTACAGGACGATAGAAGTATTCCAATGCAAGGAAACGCTGATATTGAGCAACTGTCAGCACATACTCCAAGTCATAGTTACGACGCTTCCAGTAGTCGCCAAAGAAATCTCCATGGTTGTTCAAGCTCAACAAATAGTCCAGGTTGATTTCGTACACAGCATTATACTGGTCCATCGTCAAGTTCAACTCATAAGCCATCTTATCCGACAGGTACAAAGCCTCTGTTCTCGCACGTGAATAGCTCATTCCCGTATCTTCGTATACGCCACACGACGTTAGAATTGCAGTAAACATTACTGCCAAAACTAAGATCCACTTTTTCATATCATACTTATTTTTAAATTTATAATCTCATAAAAATCTCAATCTATTATTTACAAATATACAAAACCATTTTCACATATCCAATTTTTAAGTTGATAATTTGACTATTACAACACTTTTTAAGAGGATATTAGTGTTGTATGCGTGGCGACAAATACGCCCTCCCAAAGCATTGATTTACAATAAATTAAAAATATTTAAACATGCTGGTTCACAAACTGTACAATAATTAGTCAATTTTTGACACTCGCAACTTGCTGAATCAAAATGAATTATCGCAAATGTTAAAGGGTTTAGTTCACAGTTTAGTTTACAAATTAGTTTAAAATCGGATGTTTTTTTGATGCCTTACACCTTATCTATGGTATCAATTATATTATATATATTATTATAATTCCTACAGTATACTTAGTATACGTATATGTTATTAAAATAAAAGTAAAACATATGAGTTAATCGCGCGAGAGATTTTTTTTAATTTAATTTTTTCGTTTATAAGTCTTGTATCCAACACCCCACCTCAAACCCCTCCCCTCTTCAAAAACTCGGTGTTTCGCTTCAGAAACTTGACCATTTGCTTCAAAATCTCGACACTGAGCGATAAATACTTGATTATTGAAACAGAAAACACGATGATAGAAACAAACGATGGATTAATTCCCTGTAGGGGACGACCTTGTGTCGTACCGCAAACAATGTACAATCACGGGCCTACACAAGGTAGGCCCCTACAGAGGACAGAAAGCAAGCATTGCTTTTTCTGACACTTTTTGGACATTTCCGACTATTTCCGACCTTTTTTGGACATTTTCGGACATCTTCGTACAAAATCGGACATTGCCAATTTTCGCGATATTATCTTTGCAGTACAAAGTTCATGAACACCAAGCGTTCTTTGACATGTTGAAATCTTAAGAATTTACCTTCAAGCCATGCAAAAAGACTTTTCGAAACTCTTTCTCCCGTTTCACTTACTTTTCTCTTTCAAATCACATATAGAGATTGTATCATAACCGATGTTGCAACAAAAATGTTAATTATCACTAAGAAATATAGGTGAGATATATCAATTTTATGCATATCTAAAAATAATTTAATATTTTATTTCATTTTTATTGGTTTTTTAAAAATTAATCTATATTTTTGTATCAATAACCCTAATAAGTTTTAAAAAGATAAATTTAATATTTAACTAACAATTATTGCCTATGAAGAACAAAACAAGTTAACTGAACTTTAGTCTGTCCAAAAGAAAAACAATTCATACAGACTATCGACTATCTCCCAAAAATTTAGTAAAATCCTATTTTCAGGAGAACTGAACAATAGGAAATATTAACCTTATCAAATCTAAAAAGTACAATGAACAATGGTTTTTGTAGAGCATTGACTCTATTGTCATTAATTTTGTGCACGACATTTGCAATCGCGCAACAGAAGACTGTTTCCGGTACTGTTGTTGACCAGTCCGGAGCGCCTCTCATTGGCGTTAACGTAGTCGTAAAGGGTACTACTACCGGTATCATTACAGATGTTGATGGTAATTACTCTTTGACGGCACCAGCCAATTCTACTCTTGTTTTCTCTTACATTGGATATAAGACTCAAGAAATTGCAGTCGGCAACCAGGTAAAAATCAACGTTACAATGCAAGAAGAATCAGAGCAAATCGAAGAAGTCGTAGTCGTTGGTTATGGTACTCAAAAGAAAGTGACCGTAACAGGTGCCGTAGCCAGTGTAACTGGTGAGAAACTGACAGCATCCCCAACTACGAACTTGTCTAACGGTATGTTAGGTCGTTTGCCAGGTGTTATCGGCTTCCAGCGTTCTGACGAGCCGGGCGGTGGCGCAACTACCATCCGTATCCGTGGTAACAATACATTAGGTAGCAAAGACCCGTTGATCGTAGTCGATGGTGTCGCTGACCGTGCCGGTGGTATGGACCGTATCGATCCTAATGATATTGAAAGTATATCTGTGTTGAAAGACGCTGCTGCTTCTATCTACGGTTCTCGTGCTGCAAACGGTGTAATCTTGATCACTACAAAGAAGGGTAAAGAAGGAAAAACAAATGTACAGTTCACTGGAAGCTACGGTTTCTCTAAACCAACTTTGTTGCCTGAAATGTGTGATGCTTACGAATACGCTACCATGATTAACGAAATTCAGCCAGGTGCTTATTCAGATGAGGAGCTGGCTCTATATAGAAATGGTAACGACCCATGGGGACACCCAAATACCAATTGGTACAAAGCAGTTATCAAAAACTTCTCTCCGATTTACCGTGCTGATTTAAGTATCAATGGTGGTACAAACAAGATGAAGTATTATGTAAACTTTGGTACAAACGGTGAAGATGGTATTTACAAGCACTCAGCAAACCGCTATGACCAATACGGAATACGTGCGAACTTAGACTTTAAGTTGAGCGAGTATATCAGTTTATCATACGGAACGACCGCTCGTTACCAATATACTCAGTATCCTGCTAAGTCCGCAAGTTCAATCTTCTCTGCTACTCGTCGTAGTAAACCGACATTGCCGGCATATTGGCCAACAGGTGAAGTAGGTCCGGATATCGAGTATGGTGATAACCCAGTAGCGACAGCATCAGATGCTGCCGGATGGAATCACCAAAAGAATTACTATATCCAGAACAATGTAAAATTGACCATCGATATTCCTTGGGTAAAAGGATTGAAGTTCACCGGAACAGCTTCTTACGATAAACGTTTCTATAACGGAAAGAACTGGAACCAACCAGTAGTATTGTATTCTTGGGACGGTGTAACTGAAGACTCATCAGGTTTGACTCCTTATAAAGCTTGGATTTCTGACCCACGTTTAACCCGTACAGATAATGACTTCACTGATTGGCTGCTCAATGGTGTACTGAGTTGGGATCGCACATTTGGTCGTCATACAGTAGGTATCATGGTCGGTATCGAAGGTCAGAGCAAAGATAGAGATTATTTGCAGGCTTATCGTCGCTACTTCCCATCAACAGCATTGACCGATTTGGATTTGGGTAGTGTAACCGGTATGACTACTGCAGGTAACTCTTACACAGAAACCCGTCGTAATTACTTCGGTCGTGTTTCTTACAACTACTTAGAGCGTTATCTGTTTGAGTTCGTTTGGCGTTATGATGGTTCATACCGTTTCCCATCCGAGAATCGCTACGGATTCTTCCCAGGTATCATGGCTGCATGGCGTGTATCTGAAGAGCCTTGGTTCAAGGAGAAAGTTAAATGGATGGATTATTTGAAGGTACGTGCTTCTATTTCACAGACAGGTAACGATATCTTAACAGATGCTGATAGCGTTATTGACCAAAGTATCCAATACCTGAACACATTTGCTTTCCAAGGCACAGGTTGGATCTTCGGAACAAAAGAGTCACAACGTTTATATCCGTCACGTACACCAAACCCAAGCATCACCTGGGAGCGTGGTACAACTTACGATGTTGGTTTGGAAATGAAGTTCTTTGACAATCGTTTGAGCATTGAAGGCGACTGGTTCCTCCACAAACGTACAGATATGTTGATCACCCGTGCCGCTTCATTCCCACAGATTGCCGGTTTCACACTTCCTCGTGAAAACTTAGGTAAGATGCAGAACACAGGTTTCGATGCTTTAATTGACTGGCAAGACAAAGTTGGCGAAGTAGGCTACAATCTCTCTTTAAATATGTCATATGCTCGCAACAAGGTGACATTCTGGGATGAAATCAATAGCGATGATGTACCTGAATGGCAACGCGCAACTGGTCACCCAATACCAACCAGCGGTACATACGCTGCGTTAAGAGACGGTGGTGGTTTGTACTACAAAGCCGATGGCGTATTCAACACTCAAGAGGAATTAGACAATTATCCTCATTGGGCTGGTGCACAGTTAGGTGACGTGAAGTTCGTAGATATAAACAATGATGGCAAGATCGACTGGAAAGACCGCATCCGTTCTGACAAGAACCAGACGCCACGCTTTGTAGCTGGTTTCACCGTAGGTCTGAATTACAAGAACTTTGACTTAATGGCAATGTTCCAAGGTGCAATGGGCGCTGAAACTTACATTCAAACATGGTCTGGTACCGTAGGTAATTTCTTGAAAGAATACTACGACCAGCGTTGGACGAAAGATAATTGGCAATCAGAGCATCCACGTACATATGAGCGTGAGAATCAATACTGGATTAACAACGCTAACACGATGTTCTTGCGTAACAACGACTACATTCGTTTAAAGAACGTAGAAATTGGTTATACCTTACCTAGGGGTATCAGCAAGATAGGCGTATCGAAGTTGCGTTTCTTCATCAACGGACAGAATATCTTCACGACCTGTGGAGTACCGGGCGACCCAGAAAATACTGCTGCCAGCTTCGACTATTATCCACAGAGACAGTACTATAGTGTAGGTTTAACAGCTAACTTCTAAAATTTTACGAATATGAAGAATAAATTCAAATATATATTAATGACAGCCGGTGTTTGTGGTGCAATGAACCTTGTTTCTTGTAGTTCAGACTTTATGGATGTTAAGCCTCATGACCAATATGACCAAGAGGCAGTCTTTGAGGATGCCGGTTTGACCCAATCTCTTGTTAATAGTATTTATTACTACGCAAAGGATGGAGCTCGCGAGCATACGACTACCGGTTTAACCGATGATGCTTACTTTACCCACAACTACGGCCAGATTGCTGTTAATGAATCGACCGTATCAGGAGGTAACTTGCAATGGTACAGTCAATCCAACTGTCCTTTCCGTTGGGATCATGCATTCACAGGCATTTATTACGCCAACTTAGTTTTAGCTAACATTAATGACGTACCTGATAACGGCAGCGCAAGTCCAAGCGTAATGGAAGGAGAAACCCGTTTCTTACGTGCTTATATTTACTCTAATTTGCTCCGTGGATTCGGTGGTGTACCTATCATAAAAGACGTTTTCGGTTTGGATGATGCAGAGGCCGTAAAAGTCCCGCGTAATAGCGTAGGTGAAGTGTTGGATTTCATTATTGAAGATTGCGAAAAAGCATTCAGTTTGTTGCCAGCAACAATGGAAGCAGGCCGTGCAAACAAATGGGCAGCCAAAGCATTGGAAGCACGTATGTATTTACATGTAGCCAGCGAATTGTACGCCGACCGCACCATCAACACTTTGAAATGTAACCAATACGACGGTGACCGTTCTCAATTGTATCAAAAAGCATTAGCCGCTGCTAAGGAGGTTATCAACAGCGGTAAATACTCATTGTTAGATTGTCGTGCCGGCAGTGTGGAGGAAATAGCAGACTTATATCATCGGATTGCTATTTCTAATAATTCTGAAACTATTTTTGCACGCCAATTCGACTTGACTCGTGTAACGAACTGGATTGGTTTGCAACACGGTCCTAACGGTTACCACAACTGGTCTGGTACCACTCCTACCAACGACTTCGTTATGTCATTCGAAATGGCTGATGGTTCTGTTAGTGATGCCATGACGACCGTAGGTGAAAGAATGGATAGCAACCCATATTTGGGCCGTGAACCACGATTCTACGCTGACTTAGGTTTTGATGGTAGTATCTGGGGACGTAAACGTGCTGCCGATGGTTATGCATTAGATCCTACACCTCTGGGCAACTTACAATGTGGTGTATACGAATTGTCATCAGGAGGTAAAGCTGTAGAAGCTGTATACTATCCGGATGCAACAGGTAACCCAGTTAAACTGTGGAGTGGAAACGGAACATATGGTTGCGATACTCGTAAGGGCCCGATCGAGGACTGGAACGGTTCTTTCACTTCTTACTATGAGAAGAAATTGATTGATACAACTGTTGACGCTGCTAACTCCGCACAGGTTACTCCATATCCATACATCCGCTTAAGTGAGATGTACTTGATTGCTGCAGAAGCTTGCATCGAATTAGGTCAATTAGACGAAGCTATTTCGTTTATCAACCCGTTGCGCGCTCGTATCAGCATGCCAGACACAGAAGCGACATTGGCTGTCCGTGGACAATCGAAAAACCAGGCAGACATGCGTGACTTACTTCGACGTGAGCGTCGCTCAGAATTAGCATACGAAGATTCTCGTTACTTCGATGTTCGTCGTTGGATGATTGCAAATGTTACTCAGAACAAACCTGTCACGGGTATGAGTGTGTGGGCAACCTTGAAACCGGGCAAAACCGCATCTGCTCCTTACGTACACAATGAAGATATATGGGACTACCATTATGTGGTAAGCGACCTGTCTTATCGTGAAAATCGTAAATGGGATAATAAAATGTATTTTGCTCCAATCAATGTGAACGAAATAAATCGTACAGATGGAATTATCGTTCAGAATCCAGGACATTAATTCATAACCTCTAAAAAAGAGAGCACGCTCCAAAGAACGTGCTCTCTTTTTGTAATATAAATAAAGGAAGAATCGCTTCTATTATTTTTTTATGTACATACTTTTATCTCAAATTAAGGAAACGTCATTCCTCTTCATTACATACATCTCCTCACGCAATTTCTTTCTTTTCATCGTCTAATATAAATCCCATTCAATTATTTAATTCTGCTTTTTTCTTTTGAATAAAGTCTCTCCAATGTGATGACTCATACTATATTTTAACTCTTAAATTGTGACTTTAAAAGAAAACGTTTATTTTATCACATAAAAAACACTTTTTTTCTCTCAAAAACGTCGTTTTTTCAAGAAAAACTATTAACTTCATAGCGCCAATTTTAAACAAAGAACCATGAAAAACAGAAAACTCAGAATGGGTATGATCGGTGGCGGAAGTGATGCCTTCATTGGTGCCATCCATCGTCGTGCCGCTTTAATGGAAAACGGAATTGATTTAGTATGCGGATGCTTTAGTATTAAACCTGAGATATCCCTAAGCTCAGGGCGAGAGTATTTTGTCCCCGACGATCGTATTTACTTTACTTGGCAGGAGATGCTTGAGAAAGAGGCTGCTATGCCTGCCGACAAACGCATCGATTTTGTGACAATTGTCACGCCAAACAAGTTCCACTGCGAACCAGCTCTTAAAGCATTGGATGCCGGATTCAACGTGGTTATCGATAAACCCATGACCTACTCGCTCGAAGAGGCTCTGCTCCTACGCGACAAGGTAAAGGAAACAGGATTAACCCTGGCGTTAACCCATGTCTATAGCGCTTATCCTGCTATCAAGGAAATGAAGAAACGTATTGCCAGAGGTGATATCGGAAAGGTTCGCCGCGTCTTCATGGAATATTCTCAGGGATGGCTTACCCAACGTATTGAATTGAAGGGAGGCAACAATGCCGTTTGGAGAAACGATCCGAAGTCGGCTGGTAAGGGTGGATGTATCGGTGATATCGGTACTCATGCTTGGCACCTGACAGAGTACGTAACCGGAGCAAAGGTAATAGAAGTGTGTGCCGACTTGCTGCACGTCGCTGACGGACGTCCACTGGATGATGACGCCTGTGCTTTCATGCGCTACGATCAAGGATTTACCGGCTTGCTTCAGGCTACTCAGATTGCCACCGGCGAAGAGAACAATATCCGTTTGCGCGTGTATGGCGAGAAAGCCGGAATGGAATGGCGACAGATGGAGCCGAACACACTTTGGGTAAAATGGATTGACCGTCCAGCAGAATATGTCAGAATGGGTAACGGATACGCTTCATTAACCGATTTCACGAAGTGGAACACACGTATTCCGGGAGGACACCCCGAAGGATTCATCGAAGCATTTGCCAATATCTATCGCAACTTCGCTCTTACCGTTCGGGCTCGCGCCAATAACGAAACGCCAACCGAGGAAATGCTTGATTTCCCAACTGTTGAGGATGGTGTAAGAGGCATGCAGTTTATCGAAACGATGGTGAAAGCCGGTTACGACAAGGAACAAAAATGGCATAAATGGGTTGAGAAATAACAAATCTTGACCAATTGGTCCATTTTTGTTTAAAAATATTTGATAACGGTTGGAATTTTGTGATAAAATTAGTAAATTTGGCCGTTTGATGTAAATTCTTTTTAAAGAGAGTATTAGGTTATAAACGAATTAGATATGTCAAAGTCTGGTAGTAAAAAGAAGTTTTTACTTATTGGGTTAGGAGGATTAGTCCTTGGTATAGCGTTAATGATTGCATTTGACTGGATGTGGGAGGAGACTTCTACCAATGAGTCGTGTATGGCGTGTCACTTCCATGAAAAAGCGGATGACGCATGGAAACAATCCGTTCACTACAGTAATAACAAGAGTGGCGTAATGACCGATTGTGCCGCTTGTCATCTTCCACCCAAAGGAACTTTCAAACATTTCACTGCTAAGGCATCGATGGGTATAAAGGACATCTGGTCGTATCTCACCAAAGATAAAGAAAAAATCAATTGGGAACGGAAAGGTGAACTGGAATATGCTCAAAAGATTGTTTATAACGAATCATGTAAGGCTTGTCACACTAACCTCTTCCCTACAGGAATCACGGACGATGGTGTCAAGGCTCACCTCTATTATGAGGAAAACGAGAAGAAACTGAACTTACAGTGCATTAGCTGTCACCTGGATGCAGGTCACTTTAACCCGAATTACAAGCATGGCAAGATGGAAGGTATGGTTAATACCGGAAATGGCGTTGTTTATGACTCGTTAGCTGTAGTGACCGAATTCGCAAACTTCACGGAAACAGTTCCAGGAACCTCTGCTGCTATCAACATGGTAGCCATCCCTGGTGGAACATTCACCATGGGTAGTCCTGAGAACGAACCGTTCAGACAAGCAGATGAATCTCCTCAACGGCAGATTACCATTTCTCCGTTCTTCATGGCCGAGTTGGAAGTAACCTGGGATCAATACTGGGCATTCTATAACGAGACCATGTCGGAAGGACGTACAGCTCCGGAAGTTGTCTTCGCTAACAACTCGCGTGAAGATGTGGATGCTGTATCCGGTCCTACTCCACCATTCGGATTCCCTGACCAAGGTTGGGGTATGGGTAATCGTCCGGCCATTACCATGACACACTATGCAGCCGAGACCTTCTGTCAATGGTTGTCACTGAAGACAGGACGTAAATATCGTCTGCCGACCGAGGCGGAATGGGAATATGCTGCCCGCGGAGGTACATCTACACCTTACTTCTTTGAAGGTAGCCCGAAGAAATATACGAACGAAGGACTCATGAAGAAGATCTTCGGTATCGATACGACTTCCATCAACGGCTATATCATCTATGCCAACAATAGTATGGACAAGACACAAGAGCCATCACGCGTAAAAGCAAATCCTTTCGGCTTGAAGAACATGCTTGGTAACGTTATGGAGTATTGTGCTGACAAGTACAAAGAGAATGCTTATGAAGGATTCAAGGATGGTGCTGTCGATCCTATCAACGAGGATGGAACAGAATTCGTAGTACGTGGAGGTAACTATCTGGATGATGCCTCTAAGTTACGCTGTGCTGCTCGTGGTCATACAGAAAACGACAACTGGTTGAGGACAGACCCACAAAATCCGAAGAGTATCTGGTGGTACTCGGACATCAAGGGTATCGGATTCCGTGTCGTATGTGAGGTTCCGGAAGGAATAAGTGCAAAATAAATTATTATACAAACCATTTAATTTCAAACATCATGGGAAAGAAAAAAATTAGCAGAAGAGACTTTTTCTCATACTCAGCAATGATTGGTGCATCGGGTATGATTGGTACATCTTCAATCCTGTCATCTTGTGCCGGCAAAGAAAAGGGTCCGGTTTACACTCCGTTGAAACAACCTGGAGAATATTACGTTCCAGAACTTCCTGACAAAGCTATCGAAGGCAAACCTTTGAAAGTTGGTATGGTAGGTTGTGGTGGTCGTGGTTCAGGTGCAATCGTTAACTTGCTGGAAGCTGCCGACGGTATCACCGTTGTTGCTTTAGGCGATGTATTTGCTGACCGTTTGGAAAACGTTCGTAAGATGTTAGCCGAGAAACATAACCAAAATGTTCCTGAAGAGAACTGCTTCGTAGGCTTCGACGCCTATAAGAAAGTGATTGACTCAGGCATCGACATGGTTATCTTGACTACTCCTCCTGTATTCCGCCCGTATCATTTCCAATATGCAACTGAAAAGGGTGTTCACTCATTCTTGGAGAAACCTATTGCTGTTGACTCAAAGGGTTACCGTACCATCATGGCTACTGCTAAGCAGGCTAAGGCTAAGAACTTAAGCGTAGTAACAGGTGTACAACGCCATCACCAACGTCCATACGTAGAAGCTTTCCAGAAGATTCAGGAAGGTTATATCGGTGAAATCACTGGTGGTAACGTTTACTGGAACCAAGGTATGCTTTGGTATCGCAACCGTCAACAAGGATGGAGCGATATGGAATGGATGATCCGCGACTGGGTAAACTGGAAATGGCTTTCTGGTGACCATATCGTTGAGCAACACGTTCACAACATCGATATCTTCTTGTGGATGAGTGGTTTGAAACCTGTTAAGGCAACTGCATTCGGTAGCCGCCAACGCCGTATCACAGGTGACCAATATGATAACTTCAGCGTTGACTTTGAATTCGAAAACGGTATTCACCTGCACAGTATGTGCCGCCAGATCGATGGCTGTAGCAATAACGTAAGTGAGTTCGTTCAAGGAACAAAGGGTTCATGGAACAGTGCAACTCACGAAATCAAAGACTTGGCTGGTAATGTAATCTGGAAGTATGACGAAGAAGCTGCAAAGGCTGAATTCAAACAACATAATCCATACGTTCTTGAGCATGTAGATTGGGTTAACCATATCCGTAAGGGCGAGGCTCATGACGAAGCTGAATATACAGGCATCTCAACACTTGCTGGTGTAATGGGTCGTGAGGCTGCTTACAGTGGTAAGACTGTTACTTGGGATGAGATCAGTGCTGCTGAGTTGGACTATATGCCAGAAAAACTTGAACTCGGTAAGATGGATATGTCGAAGTACACCGTTATGGTTCCAGGTATTTCTGAAGCTGAAAAGTTACAGCAGAGACAACAGAGACAACAGAAATAGTAAAATGATTGCATTATGAATAGAAAACAATTTTTTCAACGTTCGTTTGCAGGCATGGCTGCTTTAGCTGCTACAGCTAGTCCTTTCGGCTTTGCTTCTTGCGCAGCTAAGAAAGAAAAAAACAACGTTCCTTTGAACCTCTCTTTCCAGGAAGGTATCGCTCCGGGTGAAAACCTTAACGAGAAGTTGGATTTCATGGAGAAGTTGGGTATCGTTGGTTTCGAACCTAATGGCCGCAACTTAGCCAACCGTGTTAAAGAGATTCAGGACGCACTGAAGAACAGAAATATCAAAGTTTCTGCTATCTGTGCTGGCTTCAGAGGCTTTATTTTAGCAGAAGATCCAGCTGTTAAGGCAGAGTTTGACACCACAATGCGTGAAATCGTTGCCGCTGCTGGTGAGTTAGGTTCTGTTGGCGTGATCATGGTTCCTGCTTTCAATGGTCAGAAACCTTGTTTGCCTCATACCATGGAGACTCGCGAATATCTTTGCGAACAACTTCATGAGTTAGGTGAATACGCTTTAAAGTGCGGTACAACCGTTATTTTGGAGCCTCTGAATAGAAGAGAGTGCTTCTATATGCGTCTGGTGGCTGATGGCGCCGCTATTGCTCGCGATGCTAAGAGTGAAGGCGTGAAAGTAATGGGTGATTTCTGGCACATGCAAGAAGAGACTTCTGACTACGGTGCATTCTGGTCAGCTGGTACGAAATATCTGCAGCATGTTCACATAGCAAGCCGCGGACGTCGTATCATGCCGGGCGAAGACGGTGATCTGGATAACTACGTTGACGGATTCCGTGCTCTGAAGGAAATGAAGTACGATAAGTATGTTTGCTTCGAATGTGGAACCAAGGGTGATCGTAATGTAACTGTACCTGCTGCTGTTGAGCTGTTAAGAGCTCAGTGGGAACAAGCATAAGATTCATTATGTCTACCTCTTGGGGTTATAAAAAAGCTTTTGGGCGCTGTGCTTGCATATTTTTAGCAGGCATAGCGCTTCAATTTTGTCTAGGGGATTTGAACAATGCCTTTTTGCATTACCCTTGGAGTGTGATTGCAGCACTGTTCTTTGCATATGCTCTTTACCTTATTTATTATCTCTCCGACAAATTCCCTGGTCTGAGAAAACTTTACGATCACTATGCATGTGTAAGTGCTTTGGCTGCGATGGTTATCATGACCATTTTCTTCGGATCTATCGCTCAGAACGATGAGGCAACTGGATTCTTCAGCAAGATTGGTTTTACCCGAATGACTTCATCTTGGCCATTTAACCTGATCCTGCTGTATTTCACTGCGACATTGGGATTAGGTGTGATCAACGATTTGGCACACATTAAACATAAAAAATGGGTTCCTGTCATCTCACATCTATGCGTATTCGTTATCCTGACAGCTGGAATCTTTGGTAGTGCTGATAAGAAATTCATTGAATTAACTGCTACACTGAATAAGCCAACGAGCACCGGCGTTGTAGAAGGAACAGGAGAATCATATAATTTACCGTTCGAGATGACCTTGAAAAAGTTCACCATCGAAGAGTATCCTCCTCGCCTTCGTGTGATCAATATGCAAGATAGGAATACCTCCAGAGATTTTCTATCCATCGAACAGGCAGGACTGTCTAAATCGTTTGGTGATTGGGATGTTAAGGTTGACCAATTCATGCTTAATGCTATGCCTGACAGTCTTGGATTTAGAGAGTTGACTCATGTCGGATCAGCTCCTGCAGCTTTGGTTACCGCTACCAACCGTGTGACAAAACAGTCAAGCCAGGGATGGATCACTAGTGGCAGTTTCATCTTTGAGCCAGAACGGTTACAACTCACCCCTACTGAGATGGTGAGCATGTCTCCGTCTATTCCTAAGCACTATCAATCGGATGTGCACATCGTAGATGCGAAAGGTAAGGAGAAAGATCTTGCAATAGTAGTCAACAGTCCTGCACAAATAGACTCTTGGCAAATCTATCAATACAGTTACGATACAGAACGAGGGAAATATAGTACCATCAGCATCTTCGAATGTATTCATGATGGTTGGTATAGTATTGTTCAAGTAGCCTTATGGTTACTCCTCTTGGTTGGTGTTATGATGTTTTTTACTGCCGGTAGGCGGAGAAAGGAGGATAAGAAATGAGTTGGGAACAATTACCTATTATATCATTACTATCTGTAATCTTTTGGCTGTGTGGTATATTCTTTGCTTTTAAGGGCAAACGACCAGGCACTGCTGTGATCCTTTCTGCTATCGGAACGGCCATCTTCTTGGTTTTCATCATCAGCATGTGGATTTCGTTAGGACGTCCTCCTATGCGGACGATGGGAGAAACCCGCCTTTGGTATTCACTTTTCCTCTCAATCATAGGTATTTTACTTTATGCTCGCTTTAAATACCATTGGTTGTTGGCTTTCAGTATACTGATGGCTGTGGTTTTCATCGGTGTAAACATCTTCAAACCAGAGATACACGACCGTGCTATAATGCCGGCTTTGCAAAGCGCATGGTTTGTTCCTCATGTGATTGTCTATATGATGGCATACGCATTATTGGGTGCAAACGTTGTCTTTGTACTATATCTTTGGTTCCGCCCAAAGAAACATGTCATCACCCCACAAGAACTGGGCCTGTGCGATACCCTTATCCGAATTGGTTGGGCTTTCCTGACATTGGGAATGGTGATGGGTGCGTTGTGGGCTAAGCAAGCTTGGGGCGATTACTGGTCATGGGACCCGAAAGAGACATGGGCTGCCGCTACTTGGTTCAGTTATCTGCTGTACTTACACCTCCGCCAAAGAGTAAAAGATACAGATGTGCTCTTCGCTGTGTCAATATTCTCATTCCTCCTCTTGCAGATGTGCTGGTGGGGAATCAACTACCTACCTTCCGCACAAGGAATGAGCGTACATACATATTAATAAGAAAAGGCATCATTACTGATGCCTTTTCTTTTATTCTACACTGATTACTTTTCCACTACTTCTTCCACTGAACTCAGGCGCATAGGCTGATTGGATGCTTGCTGCTCCTGCGCTATACGTACCTTTTCTATTTATAAACACTTGGTACTCGATAACGTACTCACCCTTTCTGAACATATCCACGAAGAAGAGGGTTGCCGCATCTCGCGTACTTTGATACAAGCCTAAAACACCCTTCCATCGATAACCCGAGAGCACGTCGGTAGGTTCCATACATGCCGCACGCTCGTCCTTAATTTGTACAAAGTCGATATCACGATCGGATTGAACAGTCAAACGAACTGTCACCTTATCACCGATTTGCAACGAGGTTGTCCGATCAATCAGCTGACCGTTCTTCAGTAATTCTTTCTTGATAGTCAAGGATTTGCCATCAGCCTCCACCTTATCCATATCCTCAAAATACTGGGCATATACCGCACCCCAAGAGACGCCGTCCGTTGTTTTCTCCACGGACAGGCTCTTGGCCTCCATATCCTTATCTGGGATTGATTGCTTCACATAGCCTAGTGGCGCATCCTTTTCAGATGGTTCAACGATGGTCTTGCCAACCTTCACCTTTATGCCACCTTCATTTGCCAACAAATCTCTTTCTCCTGTGTTAAGTAATGCATAGACTGCATTGACAGACGCTATCGGCGTCTCCCACATCTGCGTCTGCTTTTGTCTCAGGAGCCAACGTTGCATCTCATCAATCGTCTGCTGATTTTTCGTCAATCGGTTGACCGCCTCGATAGCGGCAACTTCCGTAGGAATCAGATAAGAACACCATGAATAGTAGGCACTCGGTGAGTCATAATAACGTCCCATCTCATCTGTATATACAGTATACTCCATCAATGATTGGAAGAATTCCTGCGCCTTCTCCTTTCGTCCAAAGTCGTAAAGGATAACCGAAGTTCTGGCTTTCCCATAGATGGTAAGAGCATGCGGATGTTTGACAACCTTGTCGAGGAAGTAGTCCATCATGGTCTTAAACTCACCCGTCTGCTTTCCAAGATCTGCATCTCGATGGGACAGCGACCAGATATATAAGAAATCCAGCGTATTCTCGGAAGGACAGAGATCGCTCTTCGGGTTCTTCTTTTCAAAATCCTTCATCCGAGTATATTCTTCTTTGGCCTGATTTTGCAGATAATCCATTGCGCGACTGTACATCTGATTGACATTTCCACCGAATGATTTTCCAGTAAGCATCTGCAAGCGGGATAACATCTCCATTACCGAGGTAGTGATATACCGATTGCTCTTCATGCCTTCGAACCAGCTCCAACCTCCATCACTTTTCTGTAACTCTAATAGTTTCTTTTCGGCAATCGATAGCTTGTTGCGCATCTCGTTGAGGTCGAACAGTGTGGAGAGACGTTGCCGTTGAGCAGTTTCCGATTCAGCCTCCAACACCCACGGAGTCTCTTGCAACAAAAGATTCTTCAGTTCCTGGTTCTTCTCCAACTGACTAATCAACGACTCTTTGTCCTTTCCTTCCGCTTGCCATTGCTCAAATACTTGTTTCAACTTAGGATGGGTATCTGAAATATGCTGAGCCAACGAGTTCGCATAATAAGATGTTGCCCACGAGATAGCACTTTCGTTCTCCGGATTACTCATTGTCGGCAATGCTTGTACTGCATACCATGCCGGATTAGCAGTCAACTCAAGGGCCATCTTCTTGCTTGTAGCCGTCTGACTATGGTGATTGAACAAAGACTCCAACGAATAAGTCTTCTCTCCTTTCCCATTTATATAGAAAGGAATAGTCTCCGTGATCCACTGACGGTTCGACAGTACAGGCAAATAATGTTGCTCACCATCGCTGAAAGTTCCGCCATCAGCCACCATCCGTACAATCAGCATTGGATACTGATCAGTAACCAAGAAGTGGAAATCGGCTGCGACAGTCTTTCCTGCCTCAACAGTAAATGGCATACTCTCCTTATGGATGACCTTGTTGGTTTCAGGATCCAAAAGTTCCATACGGACGGTCCCATTTACTTGTCCTTCCGAACGATTCATCACCTGGGCTGTGATATGAGCATCGTCACCGATACGTACGAAACGAGGCATATTCGGCTGCAGCATAAAGTCTTTGCTAGCCGTAATCCGCTCGTTCAGCATACCATAGTCCATTTGTTGAGTATGGGCAAAGGCCTTGAAGTTCCATTGTGTCAAGCTCTCGGGCAAGGTGAACGCAATGCTTACCTCACCGTTCTCGTTCGTGCGTAGCTGTGGAAAGAAGAATGCAGTTTCATTGAAGTTCTCTCGTACCGAAACGGTTTGTTCCTGTGTTCCTTCCTCCTGAACGGCCTCTTCCGTCTCAGACTGTCGGGCTCCCATCGCCATCACTTCTTCCGCTGCCTCAGCAACAACCATATTACCATCATCCATGCTTCTGGCACTTTTCATCGATACGATCATCGCCATAGGGGCTTCAGCCATATCGTACATGACTCCTTTTGATCTCGACATCAAAATACGACCATAGAATCTGGTAAAAGGAATGATCAGTTCTGAGTAAACTTTCGATTTTTCATCCAGGTAGTGATAAGGAACTGAAGCATGGCTGGATGCTCCCTGCACATTCTTTATCTGCCATATTGAACGAGGAACAAATCGTTGGAAATACGGTGCCCAATAAACAGAATGACTATAGAGCTTATCCAATGAGGCATCGTACATCATCGCCAACATCTCTGCTTCTGCCGGTTTACCATCCGGACCAGCAATGCTCAATCTCCACTCCTCTTGCTGCCCCGGCAACAGTTTATCACGAAAGACCTTCCACTTCATCACAAGTTTTTTATCTGGTCGTGAACGAATAAACTCAGATCTTCTGCTGATTAAGTTTCCATTTCTCACAAAAGCCCATGTCACCAGAATGCCATCACCATATTCTTGCTTGTACGGATAAGACAGTTTAACGATTTCATCCGAGATAATCATCCTGCGAGACTCAAGACGTTGGTTTCCTGAGAACACATCATACAACAAATACACGTTCTCCTCGCTTGTTCCGATATACAAAGCTGGAGGATTCGACGCATCAAACTCATTTCCTGTCTGATACCACCAATCAGTCTTATACTCTGGCAGTTTCTTATCGTTTAAAGAAAGGAGAAGGATATCCTCCGATGCCTTACAAATGCGTCCTTGATCATCCTTGGCTTCAATCTTAATCCGGTATCTGCCTGACGGTTGCTCAAATAGTTTTTCCCAATTCCATGGCGCATTTGCCTCCTTTTCACCCTCATCGAGCTTCTTTACCTCTTTATATAGATAGTTATCTGACTTTTCTTCCGCTGATAGAGCATCCAATTCTTCCTGTGTTCGCTTTGCGAGTTGGTACAATTCATAGTGAACATTCACTTGAATAGGCTCATGCGACAGGTTGTATGCACCGAAAAGAATCTGATTCCTATTCTCTTTGATGACCTCATTACCATTAGGCAGACCTCCTATTTGAAGAATCAAGGAGGTAGAACCCAACGGTATGGATGTTGTTCCTGTTTGTGTCTCTCCACCCATCGATGTCACATCCGCTGATATATGGAACGAATAATAACGACGATAGAGAGGAGCACCGTCTTCTACCAACAACTTCACCGGAACCGTAAAGTTACCGTCGTCATCGGTCGTCACATCCCCATCCCATGAAGCAGAGTTAGAGAAGAACCACCAGTCACGCCGCTCTATTCTGTAATGTACATTGGCTTGCTGAACAGGAACACTGGCAAAGGTCATGGCCTTACCTTTCACAGAGATGGAATCTCCTTGCTGATATTGTTCTTTTACATCCTCAAAGGTCACCTCAAAGGTTGGACGTTTATACTCTTCCATGCGAATAGTTGCCTGACTATTCACAGAAGCACGGTCAGTCATCTTTGCTCTTATCGTAAACTGTCCGGTCAAGCCTCCAGAAGGCAACGTGAACTGATCACTGAAACTACCGAACTCATTGGTTCTTACGTTCCGTTTTTCTACCTCTTTCCAATTACTGTCGATCAGAGTCAGTTCAATACTTTGATCAGGCAATGCCCTCAAGTCATCTTTCATCTGATCATTCAAGAAGCCGGATACATAAACGGTTTGTCCGGGACGATAAATGGAACGATCGGTAAACAGTTTGAGATGATATGAGCGTTTTGCTTCCTCCTGCTTCGTATAATTTGTCATCCACAGGCGATCGAGGTCCATGGCCTCATCACCAGGTTTTGTAGCATGCAGGTAGTATCCACGTTCCTTGTCTTGCAAAACGACTGTACCTTGCTCATCCACCTTCACTTTCTCAACCTGTTGATAGACATTTCTATCCAATTTGTAGACAACGATTGAAGCATCCTTCACAGGATGTCCAGTTTCTGAGTCCACCACCACCAGCTCCTGACGTTTTTCAGGCAATGGTCGGTTAATAATTCGCATCGTTGTGACATGCAAATATGCACCATTGGTGTGTTTTACCAACATATTATCAGGAATAGCCCTGATATAATATAGTCCACAGTCTGGCGCTTGTACTTGAACGACAGTGGTTTTTGTCTTATAATCATCGGTCGGCACCAAGTCGAAGTGTTCCTCTTTATAGAGTTTGGCATATCTCGCCAACACCGTCTCCTGTTTTTCAAACAAAACGGACGAATAGACAGGCAGATTAATCTTGTAGATATACAGTTTCACACCCGTCACGTTCTGATACGAGATGCTCACATCCACTTTCTTTTGCGGATATGAGGCAGGAACGGATAAGTCGAGCGACGGTTCAAGTATCATGCCTTCGATATTCTTGAACGCATTGATATTTTCATACTTAGGAAACTTTCTTATTGCCTCACGAGCAAGTCCTAAGCGCTCCTTTGGCTGATCAATTCGAAGTTTATTCTCACTGCAATATGCTAGATAAACATCTGGCAAGGCCTTGTCCGTAGGATAATCCGCAATCCATCTCTTGTACAGTTCTATCCGCTGCCCCTCATCCATAAAGGAAGGGAATGTTCCACGAAGATATTTAAGGAAGTCCAAGGCCGTCAGTAACCATGCCGAACGCTCTTTCCCATTATCGTACGTTTCCAACATCGCCTGATAAGTTTGAACGATAGCCGCATTGACATCACAGTCGCTAGCAGGCTCTATCTTTGCCTTCAACAAGGAGTCAAAGTCATGGATATTCTTCGGCAAAAATTCGGTCTGATTGCCCTCTCGGGAAGCATCCCAACGATGTTCTTCTAAGATAGAAATGGCTCTCCGAGCCAAGAACTCATACAAATTATTATTGAAATAGTCTATACTGGTAGGGCCTGATCCCACCAAAGGGTCGTAATCTGACGCGGAAATCTTCTTTAATGATTTGACATCTGCAATCGAAAGCATCAGCTTATCGAAGGCAGGTTTCACTTCTTCTTCCATCTTACAACCTGCCCAGATAGAATATAGAACAGCTTGATCCTTCTTGTCGGTAGTTGAATCAGCCCAACTTAGCAGTTTTTCCATGTCCACCTTCAGACTGTCACGGGAAATCCGATAACGATAGTCCATACCAGTGAGGAAAGCCTTCATCATCTGAGGAACTTGATGCTCTTTTTCAGCTTTATCATAAATCTGCTGGACCACTTTCAAAGCGGACTTCGGCAGGTCTTTCTTTTCAAATTCAACTACACTCTTCCATAGTGATTGATAGGTTTGAGCATTACTTTGTGAACTAAATAAACTCATCATAACAACAATAAAAAATAAAACACGTTTCATCTTGTTCTCTATTTTTTTTAAAGAAACAAAAGTTATGCCATAATACGGCTTTTTGAACCGTTAAATTAAACAAAAAAGGCTGATTTCTAACTTTTTCATACGTTTCTTAACGGATGTTTTACGTATATTTGTGATAACAGTAATCAATATATAAGAATATGGACAAGAAAACAGTTTTGATAACAGGAGCAACCTCTGGTATTGGCTTGGGATGCGCCTGTAAATTTGCCCGACACGGATACAAAATCATCCTGAACGGAAGGAAACAAGAGAAGTTAGATGCCATCAAACAGAATCTGACATCCACTTTCGGTGCAGAAGTTTGTATTGCTCTCTTTGATGTACGTGACCGACAGGCTGCACAAACTGCCTTGGAACAATTACCGGAAGAGTACAAACAGATTGATGTCCTTGTCAACAATGCCGGTTTAGTCTTTGGCGTGGACAAGGAATGGGAAGGAAACCTGGATGAATGGGAGATTATGCTCGACACAAATATCAAAGGATTGCTGGCGATGACCCGATTGGTTGTCCCTGGTATGGTGGAAAGAGGTCGTGGACATATTATCAATATCGGAAGTATCGCAGGCGACTATACATATCCGGGTGGAAGCGTGTACTGTGCTACGAAAGCGGCAGTGAAAATGTTGTCGGACGGATTACGAATCGACTTGGTAGACACACCTCTTCGTGTGACAAATATCAAGCCGGGACTGGTGGAGACCAATTTTTCCGTAACACGCTATCGCGGCGATAAAGCAGCAGCCGATAAGGTTTACCAAGGCATTCATCCGCTCAATGGTGATGATATCGCCGAAGTCGTTTACTGGACTGCCTCCGTACCTGATTACATGCAGATTGCCGAAGTATTGGTACTACCGACCAATCAGGCGACAGGAACCATCGTATATAGAAAATAAATGGTATATGTAAAGAGGGCACTTCGATTTGAAGTGCCCTCTTTTTTTATAGTATCTCCTGCAGCTGTGCCAACTTCATACTGTTGGATCCTTTAATAAGGATGTACATATTCTCGGGAAGATGTTGCGCTAGAACGACTTTCAACGCTTCGACATCCGGATAATGTTCGTAGCCGGTGTTTACCTTTCCGAACTCCTCTCCTACCAAGATCACACGGTCGAAGTCACAAGTCGACAAGTATTCAAGCACTTTCTGATGAGCCTCCACACTGCTGGCACCCAGTTCTCGCATATCGCCCAAGATCACCATCTTATGGGGCACGTTCATGATACGGAAATTCTCCAACGCAGCATGCATACTGGTTGGATTTGCGTTATAGGCATCCACCACTAAATGGTTATGTTCCGTCTCAGTCAGTTGAGAACGGTTGTTATGAGGCACATATTCCTCCAAAGCCTCACAAATAGCAGGTGCAGGCACATGGAAGAAACAACCGATTGTGATAGCAGCCAAGGCATTTTTCAGATTATATGATCCAATCAGATGGGTTTTCACCTCATGTTCTTTGCCTTCAAACGACCATTTGAATGTGAGGAACGGATCACATGGGCCCAATGTCCCTTTGACATAAAGATCGTCACCTTCCGTTCCGTAGGAAATCACTGTCAGATCTTGCGAACGTGCTTTTAGATGCTCATTTTCCGCATCCATGAAAACGGTATGCCAACCATGTACCCGCAAATAGTCATACAATTCACACTTTGTGTTCAACACCCCTTCAAATGATCCGAATCCTTCCAGATGAGCCATTCCCACATTTGTGATGATTCCATAGTCTGGGTCTGCGATATCGACCAATTCCTTGATATCACCAGGATGACTTGCTCCCATCTCCACTACCGCCATATCCAGATCTTCGTTCAATTTCAACAAAGTCAAAGGTACACCGATTTGATTGTTTAGATTTCCTTCAGTCGCTAAGATTTGATATTTCTTACGCAGGACAGCGGCAATCAATTCTTTTGTCGTAGTCTTACCATTTGTTCCGGTGATACCAATGATTGGAATTCCAATCTCATGACGATGAAGTTTAGCCAACTTCTGAAGAGTCTCCAAAACATTCTTTACCAAAAAGATTCGTGGATTACCATTTACATATTGCTCTTCATCTACAACCGCATATCGGCATCCCTTCTCCAAGGCAGCCTCAGCAAAAGCATTTCCATTAAAATTACTGCCTTTCAAGGCGAAAAACATTGATCCTTCTGGGCAATGACGAGAGTCTGTCGTCACCATCCCACATTCAATAAAATAGTCATAAAGTCTTAATAGTGTCATGATTATTAGTTTTATTTGTCTAATTTCATGCAAATATACAGCTAACTTGCAAAAAAGAGTCAAGAAATAGGAGAAAAATCAATTATTGTCGTAAATTTGCTAAGCAAAACAGCCACGGACAAACGATGAATAAACTGATAAATGTCAACGGCCAACTGATGGATTTTGAGCGCCCGAGAGTGATGGGTATACTGAACGTCACTCCAGATTCTTTCTATGCAGGAAGTCGTCAACAAACGGCTGATGATATCACACGCAGAGTACATCAGATAATTGAGGAAGGTGGTGACATTATTGACATCGGCGCCTATTCATCCCGTCCTTTTGCCGAAGATGTATCGCCAGAAGAAGAGATGCGTCGGTTACGTCAAGGCTTGGGAATCGTACGAAAAGTTGCACCTGAGGCTATTATCTCGGTAGATACTTTTCGCTCGGACGTAGCAAGGATGTGCGTTGAGGAATTTGATGTAGCTATCATCAACGATATTTCGGGCGGGGAGATGGATCAACACATGTTTGCTACCATTGCCGAGTTACAGGTTCCCTATATTCTGATGCACATGAAGGGCACTCCACAGGACATGCAGGTTAACCCTGGTTATGAGCATCTACTGAAAGAGGTGTTGTATTATTTCTCCAAGAAAGTGGCACAGTTGCATGACCTCGGGGTGAAAGATATCATCCTAGATCCCGGATTCGGGTTTGGGAAGACCATTGACGACAATTATTTGTTGCTGGAGCACTTGGATGATTTCCAAATACTCGAACTCCCGATATTGGTAGGCGTCTCACGTAAATCGATGATATACAAAGTTCTTGGAATAACGCCAGAAGATGCTCTCAATGGTACGACAGCCTTGAACACCATCGCCTTGATGAAAGGCGCTGACTTACTGAGGGTGCACGATGTGAGGGAGGCGACAGAAGTGATAAACATTGTTGAAAAGATAAAGAGATAATTATGTTTTTTGATTTTGGCATAAAAGACTTGGTCGACATATTACTGGTAGCATATATCTTGTACCAGACCTACCGACTGATGAAAGATTCCGGCTCTATCAACATCTTTACCGGAGTGTTGATACTTATCGCCTTCTGGGTTGTCGTATCACAAGTGTTTGAGATGCGGTTGATGGGAGCCATCCTCGACAAGTTCATTAGCGTAGGTGCCATCGCACTGATTATTTTGTTCCAGGATGATATCCGGAAATTCCTCGTCCAGTTGGGATCACACAACCAGATTGGAAGTATTGTCAAGTTTTTCTCTCATAACAAGAATGAAAAGATTGACCATTCCGACATCATGCCAATTGTCATGGCCTGTATGAGCATGAGTAAAGATAAGGTGGGAGCACTTATCGTCTTAGAGAAGTCGATGCCACTGAACGATATCATCCGTACTGGTGACGAGATTGATGCCAATGTCAACCAACGACTGATCGAGAATATCTTCTTTAAGAACAGTCCTCTGCACGATGGTGCCATGATTATCCGTAACAAACGAATCATCGCTGCAGGCTGTATCCTCCCCGTCTCACACGACATGGATATTCCAAAGGAACTGGGACTGCGCCACCGTGCCGCCATGGGTATCTCACAGGAGACCGACGCCATGGCCATCATTGTTTCGGAAGAGACTGGTGGCATCTCCATCGCTTATAAAGGACAGTTCCATTTGCATCTGACAGCAGAAGAGTTGGAACGAATGATTACCTCTGTAGAATAAGCCTTTGGGCGATATAAAAAATGCAAGTGTTTAGCCTTTTTATGATAAATATTAGCTAAATTTGCGGAAACCTTAGAAAATAATAATTAATAGATAGTATCATGGATTTATTTACTCAACTCGTAGAACGTGCAAAGGCTAACAAGCAACGCATCGTTCTTCCAGAAGGTACTGAAGAACGTACCTTGAAAGCAGCCGACCGTATTCTGGCTGAGGACATTGCTGACCTGACGATTATCGGTAATACCGCTGAAATCAAGAAGTTGGCAGAAGAATGGGGATTGAAGCATCTCGATAAAGCGACAATTCTCGATCCGGAAACCAACCCGAAGAAAGAAGAATATGCACAAGTATTGTGTGAGCTCCGTAAGAAAAAGGGAATGACCATTGAAGAAGCTCGCAAGAAAATGCTTGATCCTCTCTACTTAGGCTGTATGATCATCAAGATGGGTGAGGCAGACGGTCAGTTAGCTGGTGCACGCAACACAACTGGTGATGTTCTGCGTCCTGCTCTTCAGATTATTAAGACAGCTCCGGGTATCACTTGCGTATCAGGTGGTATGATTCTGGTAACAGAAGCCAAAGAATATGGTGAGGATGGTGTAGTAGTGATAGGTGACGTAGCTGTAACCCCAATGCCGGATGCAAACCAATTGGCTCAGATCGCTGTATGTACCGCACAAACTGCCAAAGCAGTTGCCGGTATTGAACCAAGAGTAGCTATGTTAAGCTTCTCAACAAAGGGTTCGGCAAAGCATGAGGTAGTCGACAAAGTGGTTGAAGCCTTGGCTATCGCAAAGGAAATGAATCCGAACCTTTTGGTGGATGGCGAATTGCAGGCTGACGCCGCTCTGGTTCCAAGAGTAGGTGCTTCCAAAGCTCCGGGATCTCCAGTTGCCGGTAAAGCAAATGTACTCATCGTTCCTTGTCTGGAAGTAGGAAACATCGCCTATAAGCTGGTTGAGCGTTTGGGACATGCTATCGCAGTTGGCCCAATCCTGCAAGGTATCGCACGCCCAGTGAACGACTTGTCACGCGGATGCTCTACAGAAGATGTATATAAGATGATCGCCATCACGGCAAACCAAGCTATTGCAGCAAAAGCAAATCAATAATTAACCAGAAAATAGATCAATATGAAGATATTAGTATTAAACTGTGGAAGTTCATCCATCAAGTATAAGTTGTTCGACATGGATTCGAACAAGGTCATTGCTAAAGGTGGTGTAGAAAAACTGGGTATGCCTGGAGCATTCCTTGAGCTTAAATTGCCAAATGGTGAGAAGGTCTTAATCGAGAAGGAGATGCAGGAACATACAGCCGGTGTGGAATTTATCTTGGAGAATTTGTTACACCCTGTACATGGTGCCATCAAATCATTGGATGAGATCGATGCTGTAGGTCATCGTATCGTTCACGGTGGTGAGCATTTCAACCAGTCCGTACTCCTTGATGAGAAGATGTTGGAAGTTATCGAGTCTTGCAATGACTTAGCTCCGTTGCACAATCCTGCAAACCTAAAGGGTGTTGCCGCTATCAGCAAGACCATGCCGAAAGTTCCTCAGGTCGGTGTCTTTGATACGGCTTTCCATCAGACCATGCCGAAATATGCTTATCTCTATGCTATCCCATACGAACTATACAAAAAATATGGCATCCGTCGTTATGGCTTCCACGGAACATCCCACCGTTATGTATCCAAACGGGTATGCGAATATTTGGGTATCAAACAAGAAGGTACACGCATCATCACTTGCCACATCGGTAACGGCGCTTCTATCGCAGCTGTGAAGGATGGCAAATGTATTGATACGTCAATGGGATTAACTCCACTGGAAGGATGTATCATGGGAACTCGTAGTGGTGACATCGATCCGGGAGCTATCATTTATATGATGAGCAAACTTGGTTTGGACACAAATGGAATTTCTGATTTGCTGAACAAGAAGTCGGGTATGCTGGGTGTTTCCGGCGTATCTTCCGATATGCGTGAGATTGAGGATGCGATTGTTGAAGGTAATAAACAGTGTGTTTTAGCTGAGGAGATGTATTTCTACCGCATTCGTAAGTACATCGGTGCATACGCTGCAGCCATGGGTGGTGTTGATATCATCGTCTTTGCAGGTGGTGTTGGTGAGAACCAGTGGAACTCTCGTGAATTCTCTTGCGAAGGTCTGGATTTCTTGGGCGTTAAGATTGATAAGGAGTTCAACCGTACTATCTGGCGCAGCACATTGCGCGAGGCTGTAGTATCTACTCCTGATTCTAAGGTGAAGGTTGTCGTTATCCCTACCGACGAGGAACTGATGATTGCAACAGATACCATGGATATCTTGAAGAAACTTTGATCAAACAGATTATTTCCTATACAATAAAGGCGTGTCAATCGATACGCCATTATTATTTATAAAGTATTCATCCTTCCCCCATACGTCATTAAATTCCCATATTCCACCCTACCCTTTCAAAAACTCGACGTTTGGCTTCAGAAACTTGATATTTCTGTGCAAAAACTCGAAGATCATCGTGCAAAAACACGATGATTGAAAAACAAAATATGGTGAGAAAAAGTAAAAACTCAACAATGACAACTGTAAAGCAAGAAAGTACTATTCGAACTTCGTTTCTCCTTCTACATATTGTTCGAGGAAGAGATGCTCACCATCAAAAACCGCAAACGAATAGCTCTTGATCCAATCCCCTAAGATCAGCATTCGGGATGCCTCCGTTAACATCAGGTCGAGCATGATATGACGATGTCCATAGATAAAATAGTTGATATTCGGATGGTTGCTCAGATAATCTTTTGAGAACCGAACCAACGGCTCTTTCTCCTCCCCTTGGAAAGGAGGCTCCATCTCGTTCTCTCGTTTCAGTCGACTATGCTTTGCCCACGCCAAACCGAAGTCGATTCCCCAACGCGGATGAATCATCGAGAACAATTTGATAAGTGTCTTGTTATGAAAGATACTTCGGAGAATCTTAAACTGACGATCATCATCGCCAAGTCCATCTCCATGGGCTATAAAGAACTCCTTGCCGTCAATCTCACAAGTAAAGGAGGTGCGATGCAGGATGACTCCACACTCTTTTTGCAAATAATCTCCGCACCAGATATCATGATTGCCCGTGAAGAAATGTACCTCCACGCCCAAGTCCGTAAGTTCGGATATTTTCCCCAGGAAACGAGTAAAACCTTTTGGCACAGTCAACTTATATTCGAACCAAAAGTCGAACATATCGCCGAGCAAGTAAACAGCTGATGCCGTATGCTTGATACTGTCCAGGAAGTTAACCAACCTGCGTTCCTGGTTCCGTGAATGTGCAATAGCACGTGAGCCTAAATGGGCGTCCGAGAGGAAATATACATTCTTCATATTAAATAAAACCTAAATCAAGTTTGGCTTCCTCACTCATCATATCTTTATTCCACTCCGGTTCAAAAACCAGATTGATATCAGTCTGCTTGATACCTTCGATGGAGTCCACTTTCTGGCGAACATCCTCCACAATAAAGTCGGCGGCCGGACAGTTTGGAGCCGTCATCGTCATATCGATCTCTACCGAGAGGTCCTCGTTTACCTCAATGCGGTAGATCAATCCTAAATCATACACATTTACTGGGATTTCGGGATCGTAAACCGTCTTGAGCATCCGCACAATCTTTTCTTCCAAGTCCAAACGTATATTTTCGTCCATACTCCTTTATTTAATGATGTTACAAATATAATCAAATTCTATAATCTTCCTTCATCTGCGTAACTATAAAAATTTCCGTCCGTCACGATGACGTGGTCGATTAGTCGAAGGCTCATGACCTCGGCCGACCTACGCAACTGCTCCGTCAAACGGTCATCCTCCCTACTTGGCCGCAGATTTCCCGACGGATGATTATGACAAAGCACCATCGACACCGCTTTTTTGAGTAAAGCCTCACGAAGGATGCAGCGCACATCGACCGCGGTAGCGACCAGTCCGCCTCGACTCATACGCACCTTGTCAATCACTTTTGCTGCCTGGTTCAGCAACAAGATCCAACATTCCTCCACCGACAAATCGCTCATCAAGGGATAAAAACAGTCGTACACATCTTTCGATGTCTTGATCGTTACTCGATCATGGATATCTTCCTTACGTCGCTTACCCAACTCGACTGCCGCCAGAATAGTTATAGCTTTGGCCTGACCGATTCCTTTATATTGGCAAAGCTCATCAACAGAGCATTTGCCCAATTCCCTCAAACTGTTATGTACATCACCCAAAAGGCGTCGCATCAACTCGACGGCAGACTCTTCGCCATTGCCCGAACCAATCAGGATTGCCAACAACTCAGCATTCGACAAGGCCGAAGCACCATTCATCATCATTTTTTCACGCGGGCGATCCTCCTCTGCCCATTCTCGAATAGTTAGTTTATCTATCATAGTTATTTATTTATAAAAGGTCTTTTCAAAGGCGGCGAACTCATCTTTTCCCTTCACGCACCGTCGCCACCAGGCTAAGATGAATCCACTTCCGTACCCGACAAGCTGGATGAACGAGGCAGCCACCGAGAGACATCCGATACGAATGCTCTTATTGCGAATGCTCGCATCTATAAAGATGAGAAGGATAAACAATAAAATTGGGAGTAAGCACCATAGGCACCAAAGCGAGCCGAGCAACAACACCAACAACCCCACCGTAAAAGCTGCCGGCAGGAGGTGTACCACCTTGAGCGACTCAGGATATTTCTTATATAAGTTGATGCGGGCTATCCCAGAGTTATGTACTTGCTTGAAGAATTTCCGGAAGTCCGTCCGCCGTTTATGCCAGACCCACGCTTCCGGGAACAGCCGACAACAGTATCCATTTTTAAAGATGCGGATACTGAAGTCGATATCCTCACCAAAGCGCATCTTCGAGAAGCCACCTAACGCTTGATAAGCCTCAGCACGAACGCCCATGTTAAAGCTTCGCGGATAGAACTTATCCATTTTCTTCTTTCCTCCTCGTATTCCGCCAGTCGTAAAGAATGAAGTCATCGCATAGTTTATCGCCTTTTGTATATCCGAGAATGAGCTGTGGGCACGATCTGGACCGCCAAAAGCATCCGCTGGCTCACGGTTCAACTCCGCTTCGACCGCCTCGAGATAAGTGGGTGGAACAATGCAATCTGAATCAAGGATCAACAGATACTCACCCTCTGCTCTTTCAGCACCGTAATTGCGTGTCTGTCCAGGCCCGGAATTAGGTTTCACAAAATATTTTATGGACAATAAATCATCATATTTCTCCACGATATCCTTGCAAGGAACGGCCGATCCATCCTCAATGACGAGCACCTCGAAGTCGCGGAACGTTTGGTGCGTCAAACTATCGAGCAGTTCGTCCACTTCTTCCGGACGGTTATATACTGGAATAATGAAAGAATACTTCATAATTTAGTATTTAGTTTGCTTGGGGGCAAAGGAACAAAAAAAGGTGGAACTTGCAAAAAGTTCCACCTTAATCTTATTTAAAGAACTGTTATTTCACGCGGCCAACATATGAACCATCACGAGTATCAATTTCGATGGTTTCACCTTCGTTGATGAACAAAGGAACGCGAACTTCAGCACCGCACTCTACAGTAGCAGGTTTCAGTGTGTTTGTAGCAGTATCACCCTTCAAGCCCGGTTCAGTATAAGTCACTTTCTGTTGTACTTTGATAGGCAGGTCAGCGAACAAGACAGTTTCAGTAGAAGCATCCGAAACCACATCAACCACCATACCTTCGAGCAGGAAGTTCACACCATTGATAATTTTACCTGAGATAGGCACCTGGTCGTAAGTCTCCTGGTTCATGAAGATATAATCATCTCCATCCTTATAAAGGAACTGATAAGGGCGACGCTCTACGCGTACATCCTCCAACTTCTCACCGATATTGAAACGGCGTTCCAAAACATAGCCATCCACAACATCTTTCAGCTTCGTACGCATGAAGGTGTTACCTTTACCTGGTTTTACATGCAGGAAGTCGATGCAGAAATACAACTTTCCATCCATGCGGATCGCTGTTCCGATTTTAATGTCTTGAGCATTAATCATACTTATTCTAATTAAATTATTATTGATTCTATTTCGACACAAAAGTAATGGATTCCAAGAAAAAACGCAAAAAGAATTACGTAAATTTACAAGAAATCTTTGGTTATTAAAAAAAAGTCCGTAATTTTGCAGCCCGTTATGACGTGAAATATAAAACAATAAAAAGATAAAGCAATGAAAAGAACATTCCAACCCTCTAACAGAAAGAGAAAGAACAAACACGGTTTCCGTGAGAGAATGGCTACAGCTAACGGTCGCCGCGTTTTGGCAAGCCGTCGTGCTAAAGGTCGTAAGAAATTAACTGTATCTGACGAAGTTCACGGAAAATAATCCGTTGACTTGAAAGAAATAAGATGGGAGAAGAACGAATCGTTCCTCTCCCATCTTATTTTATATCAGCAATAAACCATACCCGAATTGTCTTTTATTCCCCCTCGGTCAAAGTCTTTCGTTATTTGATTTATTTTTTATTACTTTTTTCATTGAAATCTATTATATTTGTCGTAAACAAATAATAATACCATGAAAAAGTTCCTATCTGTCTTATTCGTATGCTCCTTTTTTATTCTTACGGGATTGTACGCTCAAGAAATTGATGTCCGTCATTTATCGGACTCACACACGATGATACGTGTATCTGCTGATAAGAAATTCATTCTTCTGCCTATTCAAGAGTCGGCTCCCGAAGCGCGCATCAAAGTATTAATAGACACCCGGCTGGAACATACTATTCAAGCTCGGCTCGCTGTCGAAAAAGTAGATTATTTTGTTCCTTTCAATCTTTCTCCTTATAAGGGGAAACAAGTACTTTTCGACTTGACACAACACGCTGGTAGAGAATCGAAACGTACGATTGCCGACAATGTGTGCTGGAAAGAGCTGAAGTACAGTGATTCTTTCGACACAACGAACCGTGAAAAGTTCCGTCCGGACTATCACTTCACTCCGGCCTACGGATGGATGAACGATCCAAACGGAATGGTGTACAAGGATGGAGAGTATCACCTCTTCTATCAATATAATCCTTATGGAAGTATGTGGGGAAACATGACGTGGGGACACGCTGTCACAACCGACCTTACCCATTGGACACACCTTGAACCGGCTATTTTTGCCAACGAGCTAGGAGCAGTGTTCAGCGGAAGTGCGATCGTCGACAAGAATAATATCGCAGGATTTGGCAAAGATGCCATCATCGCCATGTACACCTCCGCAGGAACGAACCAGACTCAGAGTCTTGCCTACAGCAACGACAATGGAAGGACATTTAAGATCTATGAGAAGAATCCTGTAATTACCTCAGATATTCCTGATTTCCGCGACCCGAAACTGTTCTTTGACGAGCAGACAAACGAGTGGAAAGTGATTATCGCCTCCGGACAGGAAGTGCGTTTCTTTACGTCAAAGAATCTGAAGGATTGGACATACGAGAGCAGCTTTGGTTTAGGCTATGGTAATCATGATGGCGTATGGGAATGTCCCGACTTAGTTAAGGTGAAAGTGCAAGGAAGCAACGAGACAAAAGATGTTTTATTGCTGAACATCAACCCGGGATTCCCCTTTGGAGGCTCTGCCACACAGTATTTTGTCGGTCGCTTCGACGGCCATCGCTTTATCTGCGACTCAAAGCCGGAGATCACCAAGTGGATGGACTACGGAAAGGATCATTATGCTACAGTTACTTGGAGCAATGCTCCCGACAACCGTGTCATCGCCTTGGCTTGGATGAGCAATTGGCAGTACGCAAATAACGTCCCAACCCAACAGTTCCGCAGTGCCAACTCAGTTCCTCGTGATTTGAGCTTGTTCAAATATGAGGGAGAACACTATTTATGCAGTTCTCCGTCACCCGAGTTACTATCACTTCGTGAGAAATCATGGCTCAATAAGCGTGTCACCATCGCTAAACGCGAATATGCTTACACATTCAAGAAAGATATTCCGACCTACGAAATAGTTCTTTCGGCCGATGCGCCAATATCCACTACTCAGGTTTGTCTTTCGAATGATTTGGGCGAGAAAGTACTCATGACATACGATGCAAGTAAAAAAACTTTCTCCATGAATCGCGACAAGAGTGGTGATGTTAGTTTCAGTAAGGACTTCCCTATTGTTACGACTGCACCAGCTTACATAGATAATGGCTTCGAACTTCGCATTCTCGTTGACCGCTGCAGCATCGAAGCGTTCTTGAATAACGGTCGCACGGCCATGACCAACCTGGTGTTCCCGACGAAACCATACAATCGGTTGAGTGTCACCAGTGAAAGAGCCAACAAAGTAAACATTCAAGTATATCCACTAAATAACAAATAAGGTATGAAAGAAAACAAAATGCTCAAGCTGATCCCCGTAATGTTCTGCTTCTTTGCGATGGGCTTCGTGGATCTGGTAGGAATTGCCTCCAACTATGTGAAGGCTGATTTGAATCTCTCGGATTCTTCTGCAAACATATTCCCTTCTCTGGTATTCTTCTGGTTCCTGATCTTCTCTGTGCCGACAGGTATGCTCATGAACAAGATAGGAAGAAAGAATACTGTGCTTCTGAGTTTGCTGATTACGGTTCTCTCTTTATTGATACCGATCTTTGGTGAGAGCTATATGTTGATGCTCGTCTCTTTCTCTTTGCTGGGAATCGGCAATACCTTGATGCAAACAGCACTGAATCCGCTTGTATCGAATATTATCAATGGTGATAAGCTTGCCAGCACACTGACATTCGGCCAGTTCATCAAGGCAATCGCCTCTTTCATGGCTCCATTGATCGCCGCTTGGGGCGCACAAGCCTCCATTCCTGCTTTCGGACTGAGTTGGAGAGTGCTCTTCCCTATCTATATGGTTGTAGGAATCATCGCATCCATCGGCTTGGCGCTTACGTCTATCAAAGAAGAGGAGATTACAGGAAAGGCTTCCACATTTGTTGAATGCTTCAAACTGTTGGGCAAACCAATCATTTTGTTCTCGTTCTTAAGTATCATGTGCCATGTAGGTATCGACGTAGGTACGAATACCACAGCCCCGAAACTGCTCATCGAACGAGTAGGCATGTCTTTGAACGATGCTGCTTTTGCCACAACACTTTATTTTATCTTCCGTACAATCGGATGTTTCACTGGATCGTATGCTTTGGCAAAGCTCAATCATAAGAAATTCTTCCTGTTCAGTGTCGTACTGATGGCACTCGCAATGATTGGAATGTTCGTCGGAACTAGCAAGGCTGTCCTTTACACCGCCATCGCCTTGGTTGGTTTAGGCAACTCGAATATTTTCTCAATCGTATTCTCACAGGCATTGCTCTCATTGCCAGAAAAGAAGAACGAAGTATCAGGCCTTATGATTATGGGACTCTTCGGTGGTACCATCTTCCCATTGTTGATGGGATTTGCAAGCGATGCTATCGGACAAGTAGGTGCTGTCTTCGTGATGGCACTCGGCGTGATTTACCTATTCTATTATATGACAAAAATTGATAAATAAATATGAAAGATTATTTGGTTATTGGATTAGGCGAAGCTTTATGGGATATGCTTCCCGAAGGTAAGAAGTTAGGTGGTGCTCCTGCCAACTTTGCATACCATGCTTCACAGTTTGGATTAAAGGGTGTGGCTGTCAGTGCCATCGGTCAAGATGCATTAGGCGATGAGATCATTGAAGCCCTTGATGCTAAAGGATTGAAATATTACATCGAGCGACTCAGCTATCCTACAGGGACCGTACAGGTAACATTGGACGAAAAAGGTATTCCCCAATACGAGATCAAGACAGATGTGGCTTGGGATAATATCCCATATACAGCAGAACTGGATGCGATGGCAAAACAATGCCGTGCCGTGTGCTTCGGTTCATTAGCTCAACGGCATGCTGTCTCGAGAGAAACAATCAATCGCTTTTTGGATAATATGCCGGAAGATGAAGGACAACTGAAAATCTTCGACATCAACCTCCGCCAACAATTCTACAACAAGGAAGTGCTTGAGAACTCATTCCGTAAGTGCAATGTTCTGAAGATTAATGACGAGGAACTACTTGTCGTTTCCAAGATGTTTGATATCGAGTCAACAGATTTCGAGGTTATCTGTCGCGAGCTGTTGGCTGAGTATCAATTAAAGATGTTGATTCTGACATGTGGTGTTGACGGCAGCTATATCTTCACCGAGCATATCACATCTTTCCAACCAACTCCAAAGGTTGAAGTAGCTGATACTGTTGGTGCCGGTGACTCATTCACTGGATCTTTCTGTGCCGCTATCCTGAAAGGACTGCCAATCACTCAGGCTCATGAACTCGCAGTCAAGGTTTCTGCCTTTGTATGCACACAACAAGGCGCCATGCCTGTTTTGCCTGAAGAACTGACGAAGGCATAATTGAAAACAATCACATAAATAAGATAAAGGTTCGCAAAATTTGCGAACCTTTATCTTGTATTACATCCTCACCTCTACTTTTACTTCATCGCTCTGTGGGAGCTGATAGACATATCGCCCATACTTATCTATCGATGGTTGAAGACGAGTGCCATTCGCACGAAGCGTTGGAGCTCCTTCTCCCTTGAGACGCTCAAAGGTTAACTCAACAGATTTACCTTCCGTACGTATTGTTGTTTGAATGGTCCGAAGGTTCTTTGAGATAAATACAGGAACAGATTCTGACCAATGACCCCGATTGATGGAAAGTCCGACACGTTGTTTTTCAGAAATCAGATACAGCACCCGCTCTACTCCATCTTCGGGCACAAAACGGAAACCATCCGACGACTCCTGAAGATTTCCTCCATATAAAGTCCAACCAAATAGCGGATCTTGTGCCAAGATGGTGGATGCCGTGCGTGTAATTGCACACATTCCCAAGTCACCCTCACCACAATAACGCCACGGTCCACGTGATTCTTGAGTACCAATCCATGCAGAACCATATTTCATCGGAGTAAACGCTTGTCCCATCGCTCCGTCTTTCTCCGCTCCCGGATACCAGTATCCATAGTTAGATGACGCATCACCCGCATTCACCAATCCAAACGGGTCCAAATAGCTGGAATATCCTAGGCGAATCCAATTATAAGGTTCATCAGCATAACGCAATCCATAATCTAATACGGACCAACCTCCCATTCTGGCCATATAACTCATCAAGCTCCAATCGGAAGAACCGAAGAAATCGCTTCCCAGCATGAACCATTGGTTCTCCAACGTTCCTCGACATGCTAAATTAGCATAGTGCTGGCGTTCCATAAAGTCGCGCGTCGACTTCGGATCAATGCCGTTTCGCATTCCATAACGAGCCAAGGCGTATGTTGATTCGAAGGCGGTGCGGTCGGCAGCATATTCCGAACGATAAGGATAACGGTCTTCATACACAAAGTAATGGAATTTTCTCTCCCACTCTGTCCGAAGGACGGCTGCCTCATCAGTTCGACCTACCTTCTCCAACTCATCAATAATCTCTGGTATCAGTAATTCATTGTAGTCGCCCCACTTAAATGGCTCATAGTATTCACCAAGCAACTCCTTTGGATATTTAAAGAATACGCGCGCAGTCTGATATGCTCGTTCCAAAAGTTCAGCAGCCGATGCATAATGTGTCATCTCCGGATAGTCACGGGCAATCTTATACATCTCCCACCACAGCATGACTACATGCGGATAGTCGTATGTTCTCCACGTACGAGTGGTTTCCGTTTTATATTCTGTCTGTGTCAGACGTAAGTCCTGATGACGATTGATATACCAGTTTGGAGTACCATACACCCCGTATTCGAGAGGTTTCTCCTGATCTGTCCGCTGCAAGCCACCCCATACGAAATGTTTCAAATGATATTCCAAGGATTCAATCTCTTTTGCATCGGGCCAGACAGCATTTTTTGATGCGATAAACGGAGCCTTTCCCAGAATCGGATCATCACTGGCCAAGAAATAGGTCAACCGTTCATCGAAGTAATCCGGATTATCCGGACCTCGAAGCTGTCCCGTAACCATATCATACACACCATACAAGCCATCATACCAGCGGCCTGTATCACGGAACTGCTGATGCTGTGTAAGGAAAGCGCTTCGTTTCGACATCAACTCCTTTGGAGTAAGCGAACAGAAGAACTCTAAGTAAGTTTTCCGGCCACCATCAAACCAAATCGTCAACTTGTTCTCACCTAACTTTGTAAATTCCACCTCATAGAGAATTGTATCTCCTTTCTTTGATTTCAAACGCAACGATGTAGCCGTTGGGAATTCTGATAAGACAGAATCGATGGAGCATTTAGAACGTAAAGCAAACACAGCCTTTTGCCCACGTGGCACAGTCATTCCCGGTACAATCTTCGTATCGATGGAGCCACTCTCGTAAATCAGTTGCCTCATCTCCGGATAAGATTTTGCAGCGATATAAGAAAATCCGTATTCTCTTTTCTCACCCGGCCCCAAAACGTCACCTGTGTGTGTTTGTCGCCAAGTACCACGAGTCTCCTGCCGTCCACTTTTCGCCGAACGTATATAAGCGAGATATTGTCGTCGATTATTCGCATAGTATTCCAAAGGAGTCCCCACATCTGGAAGCAACATGATGTAAGGTGCTTCTCCATTGAAACGTGTAAAATAGAAGAATGAAGCATCCCCACTCACAAACGCATGTTTGATAAATGACCGCTCGAAGATTTCCTTCGGTTCTTCTCCTGAATTTCCTTTCCAAGGTATCGTTACAGCCAGATCTCCAATCTCTACAGGAAAGGAAGAACGATTTTCCAATACGATTCCCCAATGGAGCGTTTCCCTCTCTTGACGAAATGTCTGTGTGACGACCATGGCATCACCCATTCCCCGGTCTGTATAGGTGAGTACGTCATTTGAGACATTCATCAGTCGGTTTCCACGAGGCAATGTTTGCCATAGTCCTTCTTTTACTTTATACGTAACCACCACATCGCCCAAACGACCTTCTCCTAACAAGTTGGCACTGTATACATCTTGTGTAGAAACTAAGTCCGTTATACCCAGCGAATCGTATTTTATATCCCATGAGCCCAAAGAAGGGAGCAACAAAGTCAACAGATTAAACAACAGGATTTTCATATTACTTCCATTAAATTCTATACAAAAATAAACATTTTTCACAAAAGGCCAATATGAGCCGACTTTTTGTTTATAAATAGTTGATTTTTCAATCAAACACTTTCGTTTCCATCCTTTTCTATGTATTTTTGTTGAAAGAATAATGAAGAAAATATGATGAAACAACTATCTCTCATAAGTATCCTGATGCTTCTTTGTATGGGTTGTAATAAAACCGATGAAGTCAAGACTCGAAAAGCCATCTTTGTCATCGTAGACGGTATCGCTGCTGATAATATGGAACGACTTCAGCCGCCATATATCTTTGATATCGCGAAAACCGGACATTACAGCCGGGGCTATTGCGGTGGCGCAGTGGGAACTTACAGCGAAACGCCAACCATCTCGGCTATTGGCTACACAAGTATCCTCACAGGTACGTGGATGAACAAACATAATGTTCGAGGCAACAGCAATATTGATGCGAATTACAATTACTGGACTCTCTTCCGCATTGCCAAAGAACAAAAACAATCCTATAAAACAGCCATATTCTCCAGTTGGACTGATAATCGTACCGTCTTGTTGGGAGAAGGACGACCTGAAACCAACAACCTGAAGATTGATTATGTATTTGATGGGTATGATCTTGACACGCTTCGATTTCCCAAACAAAAAGACGATCTTCACATCTACGCTATCGACTCCCTCGTTTGTCAGAAAGCAGCCTCCTGTGTACAAGAAGATGCTCCCGACCTAAGTTGGGTTTACCTCTGGTATACGGATGATGCCTACCATCAGTATGGAAACGGAGCCTATTCGGATGGATATGTGTTAAAAGAAGATGCACTGATTGGGAAGATTTGGGAAGCTGTGCAATATCGTGAGAAGAACTTTAATGAGGAATGGTTGATAATTGTCACTACCGATCACGGACGGGACATCATGGGATATGGACACGGAGGACAAACTGAACGGGAAAGGACTATCTGGATGGCGACAAATCTAAAAGATGTCAACAAACAATTCACTCCAAATTCGCTTTCACACGTCGACATCAACCCAACCATCTGCCGTTTTATGGGATTCACACTGCCACAAGATGTAAACTTTGAAATCGATGGTACAAGTTTCTATGGGAAACGTGATATTTCCGACTTGCACGTATACAACTATGAGGACAAGGCCATCCTATCATGGCAAGCCGACGATAGTCAGGCGATGGTCGACATCTATATGACGCCAACCAATCACTATAAAGAAGGAGGAAAAGATACGTGGCAACATGTGGGCACAGCGAAGGCTGGCGACCGACAGTTCACTGTCGACTTGCACGATGCCCCATCCAATATTTATAAGTTCGTGGTCGTTGCACCTAATAATCAATTAACCATTTGGGATATCAAAGACCAGAAACGTCCGTTTGCTCCTAAAAAATAGATTATAACGATATCCTATTTCTCAACCGAGAAGATGGCACCTTTTGCTTGAGGCTCTTCGTCGTAGAACAACACCGCACTGTCGTTCATACGAGGATGCTGGCTTTTCAAGAGTTGAATGATCTCTGCCCCAGCCCAAATGGCAGGGCCATAACCATGAGCAGCGAAGACATTCACCGGACGATAATAGTAGAAGGCAGGATCAAAACCCATTCCTGTACCGACACAGACTCCTTCTACTTGTCCTTCCGCATTAATCTTTGAAGTCACAGCATGCCATCCCAAAACTGCGGCAGGACCATATACCTTAGCATCGATCCAACCTTTATTGATGGCATGTGCAATACAATATGTATAAATGGCTGTCGCCGAAGTTTCCAGATAAGAATCATTGCGGTCAAGGAGCTGGTGCCAAAAACCATCACCTCCTTGCAAGGCGGCGAGACCTTCAATATGTTCACGCAGCAACGAAAGCACTTCTGCCCTACCAGGATAGTTCTCTGGAAGTACGTCAAGGACCTCACACAGAGTTAGAATAGCCCATCCGTTGGCACGTCCCCAATGGAAAGCTGGGTGCGATTGCATACTCTCTACCCATCCATGGCGGAAAAGTTTCTTCTCTGGTACCCACATCCGCTTTTTAAATCCTAAGATTTGGTTGACTGCTTCTGTATAGTATTCGTTGGCATGCGACTTATCGACCATTGCATAACATGCGATGGGTGAGATCCCCATGAACATATCATCGAGCCAAACTGAGTTATACATTGGTCGTTTACGAGCAAAGGTACCATCAGCAAGACGATATTCATGATGGAGTATATAATCCATATAATGATCAATCTGTTTACGATAGTTCAGTTTCGGGTTCATGACCAATGCTTTGCACATTGCTGCACAGACCGCTCCCGCATCATCCAGGGCATGCGGATCGGTAACCTGGCGATAATGTTCGGCATGATTGACAAAGAAATTCATCCGACTGAATACATAATCACGATATTTAGCATCACCAGTTGAATTATATGCTGCAAGTAACGCAGAATATGTTACACCCCACTCATAACTGGTTAGTCGGAATGCTCCGACCTCGGGTTTTCCATCAACTAATCGCGCCGGCGTATTGGGTTCAATATAGTGGAAAACCTTGTCGACCGTCGCTTTTACTTCATCGATAGTCGGCACACCATAACCATTTCGATAGGCAGGTTTCAGTAAATGTAAGGGTGTATTGCTATCGTTCTGTTGTGCATAAGAGTTGATTGCAAGAATACTAACGACAATCAACAGAGTAATATTTTTCTGCTTCATGATTTTTACTTTTGACCTTTGCACAAAAATAAGAAAAATAATTCTAATATCATAAAGAATCGGCTACAGCCCCAAGAGGTTGTAGCCGATATTATATGGTTTAAGAATGAATCATTTCTTAGGAGTGTTCTCGAGAGTAGCGACCAAGAAATCATAAAAACGTTGTACACTCGGGATATGACAACGTTCATTCGGTGTATGAGGTGACTCCAATGTCGGACCGAAAGAAATCATATCCAAGCCCGGAACAGTCGCACCAATAACGCCACATTCCAAACCGGCATGAACGACTTTCACTAAAGCCTCCTTACCAAACTGTGCTTTGTATGCCTCCTTCATCGCTTTTAAGATAGGACTGTTCACATCAGGAGCCCACCCACTGTAAGCGCCTGAGAAGCCAACCTTCATTCCTGCCATGCGGAACGCAGCTGCAATACTCTTAGCCATATATCTCTTCATACTATCGCGTGAGCTACGAGTCAGGATATTCACCTCTACCTTTCCTTCCTTCACTTTAACGATAGCAAGATTTGAAGAAGTCTCAACAGTATCGCGTACCGACGGGATATAACGCATAACACCATTCTGACATGCTAATAAAGCATCGATAATGTTATCTGAAATTTCTTGAGGAACCTCCATTGCTGGCAAGTCTACATCTTTTACCAATATATGAATCTTACTGTCAACTTCGTTGAACTCGTCATTGAACACTTTCTCACAAGCAACAGCTCTTTCCTTCGCGTCGGTTAAACAATCGGCATCAACAGTCAAGATAACATCCACCTCACGAGGAATGGAGTTGCGCATGTTACCACCTTCCCAGCTAACCAAGCAAGCGCCGTCATGCTCAGCCAACTCTGTAACAAGACGAGCCATCAACTTGTTCGAATTTGCACGTCCTTCACTGATCTCCAAGCCAGAATGACCGCCACGAGGACCTTTCACAACAACTTTAATTGCTGCTTTCCCTTCCGTAACAGGCACTTCTTTGTATTCCATCGTACAAGTAACGTCCACTCCACCTGCACAACCGATATACAACTGACCTTCTGTCTCAGAATCAAGGTTCAATAAGATATCACCGTCGATTGTTCCTGGCTTCAATCCAAAGGCACCGAACATACCTGTCTCTTCATCAGCTGTAATCAACGCCTGCAGAGGACCATGCTTTAAGTTCTTGTCCTCCATCACAGCCATAATAGCAGCGACACCCATACCATCATCCGAGCCCAAAGTAGTACCGTCTGCATATACCCAGTCATCAACGATGCGAGTAGTAATAGGATCGGTAACAAAGTTGTGTTCCTTATCCTTATTTTTTTGAGGAACCATATCCATATGAGCCTGAAGGATTACAGTTTTCCGATCCTCCATTCCCGGATAAGCAGGTTTCTTATAAATAATATTTCCAATTTCATCTTTAAATGTCTCAACACCGATTTCCTTACCAAAGTTCAACAAAAATTTCTGAATATTTTCCAGATGTCCAGAAGGACGAGGAACCTGTGTTAATTCATGAAAATGCTTCCATACAGATTGTGGAGCAAGATTAAGAATTGTACTCATAACGTATTATTTTTAAGATTAGATTTAACAAACGATAATGCCACCATGGCATATATACCCAACAAAATTAGTAAAAAGGTTTGTATTCCATGCACAATTAATGCAAAAATTCCCGCATCTTCCCGACTTACTCCCAAGAGCACCATCATTGTAATAATGGCAAAGTGCCACGGGCCTGCACCATTGGGTGTAGGAACTATCACAGCGATAGAGCCGACAACAAACAAGAGCAGAGCAGCCATCACTCCAATATTCCCGGTAAATGGGAAACAGAAGACAGCCACATAAAACTCCAGGAAATAACACAGCCAAATACCTATAGTATAAGCAATAAACAATGACAAGTGCTGTACTTTCTTCAGCGAAAGGATACCTTCCCAAATATTTTTCAAGACACTCTTAACCTTTCCAAAGATACTTAGTCGACGAACCAAAAAGTATAACAGGATGACAATGGCGACAATACAGATCAGGATGATATAGAAATCAACTGAAAGCAATAACGATTTAAGATCGGGAACCCTCGTTCCTGTCTGTGCAAAGAAATTTAGGAGGACATCCCTTTGAGCCAGCAAGGTAAATCCCGTAATAATTAATACACACAACGTGTCGACGAGCCTCTCTGAAACGACCGTGCCCAAGGCTTTACTGAACGAAGTACCGTCGTACTTTCGTAAGACACCGCAACGAGAGACCTCTCCTATTCGCGGTACGACCAAATTCGCTGCATAAGAAAAGAAAATCGCATAGATACAATGACTTGTCTTAGGATACTCACCGATAGGAGCAAGCGTCAACTTCCAACGTACGCCACGGATAACATGTCCCAGCACCCCAAAGAGCAAGGAAAGCATCATCCATTTCCAATCCATGACATCTGTCATCACATATCCCACTCTGGAGAATTCAAAATCCTTATAAACCCACCAAAGAATCATGCCTCCCAACAATAGTGGAAGAACAATTTGCACGACACGTTTGAATATTTGCTTGAAAAAAGCCACTAAATCAATCTATTTTCTTTATCTTTGCAAAGATAATATCTTAAGGAGATATCTGGATTGTTTAATTGCAAAAATTAACGAAATGCCATTAGTAAGACCTAAAAAATCGCTGGGACAGCACTTTTTGAAAGACCTTCAAATAGCTCAACGTATAGCAGATACCGTTGATGTATGTCCACAACTCCCGATTTTGGAAGTAGGTCCGGGCATGGGAGTGCTGACGCAATTCCTTATTCCAAAGAAACGGGATCTTAAGGTGGTGGAATTGGATACAGAGTCGGTTGCTTACCTTCAAGAACATTTTCCAGAGATTGAAGATAAGATTATCGCAAACGATTTTCTCAAGATGGATTTGAGTAAGGTCTTCGAAGGACAACCTTTTTTACTCACTGGAAATTACCCGTATAACATTTCCAGTCAGATTTTTTTCAAAATGCTGGAATATAAAGACCTGATTCCTTGTTGCACCGGTATGATTCAAAAAGAAGTAGCTGAACGTATTGCGGCTACACCTGGGCATAAAACGAATGGCATCTTGAGTATCTTGATACAAGCATGGTATCGGGTAGAATATCTGTTCACCGTCGATGAGCATGTATTCAACCCGCCACCAAAAGTAAAGAGTGCGGTCATTCGTATGACACGAAATGAGACCACCGATTTAGGATGTGATGAGAAACTGTTCAAACAAATCGTCAAGACGACCTTCAATCAACGTCGCAAACAGATGAGGAACAGTATACAAACAATATTGCCAAAAGATAATCCTTTTAGCAATGACCCTATTTTGAACCTTCGTCCCGAACAACTCTCTGTGCATGAGTTCATCGACCTAACCAATCGGGTTGATGCAGCACTTAAGGATTGTCCGGTAAAATAGTAAGAGTAAGAACCATCAAAACTGTCGTACCATGAAGGAGGAAGAAATCGAAAGAATACAACAACTGATCGAGAACAAGGAAGCCGACCAACTAAAAGAGATCTTGGATCATCTGCACCCTGCCGACATTGCTGAGCTATGTAATGAGTTGGATGCGGAGGAGGCCCGTTATATCTATCTGTTACTCGATAATGAGAAAGCAGCCGATGTACTCGTCGAGATGGACGAGGATGCACGAAACGAGTTTTTGGACATCATTCCTTCGGATGTCATCGCGAAACGGTTCGTCGACAACATGGATTCGGATGATGCTGTTGAGATTATCCGTAACATGGATGATGAGAAACAGCAGGAGGTGTTGAAACAAATTGATGACGTCGACCAGGCTGGCGACATCGTCGACTTGTTGAAGTACGATGAGGACACCGCCGGTGGTTTGATGGGTACAGAGATGGTCGTGGTGAACGAGAACTGGAGTATGCCCGAATGTTTGCGCGAAATGCGTCAACAGGCAGAAGAGATGGACGAGATCTACTATGTATATGTAGTGGATGACGACGAACGGTTGCAAGGTGTATTCCCGTTGAAAAAAGTGATCACCAGCCCATCAGTCTCGAAGGTAAAACATGTGATGAAAAAGGAGCCTATCTCCGTCAAAGAAGATACACCAATCGACGAAGTTGTTCAACTAATTGAGAAATATAACCTCGTGGCCATACCTGTTGTCGACAGTATTGGGCGACTGGTTGGACGGATTACCGTCGATGACGTCATGGATGAGGTTCGTGAACGAGGAAATCGTGATTACCAGTTGGCATCCGGTTTGTCTCAAGACGTAGAAACTGATGATAATGTATTCCAACAAACCAAAGCACGCTTACCATGGTTGATGATTGGTATGCTCGGTGGTATTGCGAACTCCATGATTTTGGGAAATTTCGACAGTACTTTCGCTGCGCACCCAGAGATGGCACTCTATATCCCGTTGATTGGTGGAACAGGAGGAAATGTCGGAACACAGTCATCCGCAATTGTCGTTCAAGGTCTCGCCAACAATTCGTTAGACTCGAACGAAACATGGAAACAACTCCTCAAGGAATCGGTGGTGGCACTTATCAACGCCAGCATCATCTCCATGATTGTATATATCTATAACATTGTCCGTTTTGGTCCGAACGAGACCGTATCTTATTCAGTGTCACTCAGTTTGTTTGCCGTAGTCATGTTCGCCAGCTTATTTGGAACCCTGGTGCCGATGACGCTGGAGAAAATGAAAATTGATCCGGCTTTGGCCACCGGACCGTTCATTCAAATTACCAACGACATCATCGGAATGCTGCTCTACGGTGGAATTACCTTACTTTTGTCATAAGAAAGGACATCGTCGATAAATCAAGAATTTCAAAAAAAAATCACTTTTTTTTATGAAGTTATGATTTAATTCTCTTAATTTGTATTTTAATCTCTCTCAGATAGTAGATTAACAAATTAAAAGAAAAATGATGGAAGCAAACGAGACCAATCGCCCTCTAACTGAAGTTCCAGTTGATAATACTCCTGAAACTACAGTTGTACAGACTTCGCCTGAAAACCAGCCCGAAGTAACTAAAGAAGATATTCCTGTTGCAGAAGAACCTGTTGCAGATGTTGAAACTCCAGCTGAAGCCGTAATGGAACCAGCTCAGGAATCCGATATTGATGCACCTATCGTAGAGGAGGAAAAAGAGGAGACAACAGCGAAACCTGAACCTAAGACAAAGGACGAGATTATTGAGCGTCTGAAAGAAATCGACGCTAATGGCGGCAATGCTGAAAAGGCTGAGCTTGACACGTTAAAAGTCATTTTCTACAAATTGCACAAAGCAGGCATCGAAGCTGCCAAGAAAGCATTTGAAGAAAAAGGAGATGAAGGAGAATTTGTTGTTCCTGTAGATGAATATGAGGAACAATTCAAATCCATCATGGCATCTATCAAAGAGAAGAGAAACACCCTTGCTGCTGCAGATGAAAAAGAGCAGGCTGAAAACCTCGCACGCAAAATCGCCATCATCGAACGCATCAAAGCCCTCACCGAAAGTCAAGATGATGCGAACAAATCGTATAACGAGTTCAAAAAGCTCCAGCAAGAATGGAAAGAAATCAAACACATCCCTGCTAATAAGGTTAGTGAACTCTGGAGAAACTATCAACTCTATACAGAGAAGTTCTACGACCTGATTAAGTTGAACAACGAGTTCCGTGAATACGACTTCAAGAAGAACTTGGAGATCAAGACTCGTCTTTGCGAAGCCGCTGAGAAACTCGCCAACGAACCAGATGTTATCTCTGCCTTCCATCAATTACAGAAATTACATCAAGAATTCCGGGAGACAGGACCGATTGTAAAGGACTTACGTGAACAAATCTGGACACGGTTCAAAGCTGCTTCTACAGCAGTAAACCGTCGTCATCAACAATATTTCGACCAGCTAAAAGAACAAGAGCAAACAAATCTGGATGCCAAGACCGTTATCTGCGAGATTGTGGAAGGCATGGAGTTCGACAAATTTACCAGTTTCCGTGATTGGAATAACAAGACTCAGGAAGTGTTGGCACTTCAAGCTAAGTGGAAAACGATTGGTTATGCTCCACGAAAGATGAATGTGAAAATCTTCGAACGTTTCCGCACCGCATGTGACGAATTCTTCAAGAAGAAAGCTGAATACTTCAAGAAGATGAAAGACGACATGAACGGTAACTTGGAGAAAAAACGCGAATTGGCTGAAAAAGCAGAAGCTCTGAAGGATAGTACCGACTGGAAAAAGACAGCGGAGCAACTGGCTGAATTGCAGAAACAGTGGAAAGAGATCGGACCGGTTTCAAAGAAACACTCCGACGCCTTGTGGAAACGATTCATCGAAGCATGCGACTATTTCTTCGATCAACGTAACAAGGCTACATCTTCTCAGCATAACTCTGAAATTGAGAACTTGAAAGCAAAAAAGGAAATCATCCAACAGCTCAACGAATTGGAGGCAGATGACGACCACTCATACGAAGCTGAAGAGAAATTCCAAGAATTGATGAAGAGATGGAACGAGATTGGCCATGTTCCATTCCGCGAAAAGGATAAGATCTATAAGCAATATCACAATATTGTTGATAATCTTTATCCTAAGTATGGCAACGCTGGCAGACGCTACTCCAATGATTCACGCTCAGGCAACAAAGCTTCAGGAGGAAAAGAAAAGGATAAGTTGACTAAGTTGTATGAAAACATGCGTAATGAGATCCAAACCTACGAGAACAATCTTGGATTCCTCAGTGCATCATCGAAGAAAGGCAACGGCTTGGTTGACGAGATGAAGAAGAAAGTTGAAAAACTGAAAGCTGAGGCTGAAGCTGTTCTGCAAAAGATTCAACATCTTGATGAAGTCAATTCTGAAAACGAATAAAAAAGGAGGCGGATGATTATCCGCCTCTTATTTTTTTCAAAAAAAAATCGTTTTTATTTGGCAATTGGTATAAAAGCAGTATATTTGCACCGTCTTTCGCAAAGGGTATTTGTGATGACATTGATTGGAGTATGGTGTAATGGTAACACTACAGATTCTGGTCCTGTCATTCCAGGTTCGAATCCTGGTACTCCAACTTAAATAGAGTTCGTTTTGAACTCTATTTTCTTTTATACCCTCTCTTTGCTAAAAAATAACAAAAAACAAATGATTTCAATCCTTATTTTTGTGCAATAAAGAAAAGGGAGTATCTTTGTATAAAAATGAAATATAACTCATTAAGAATGAACGAAACCGATTTATTATTAAAATCCATCATTGAAGGAATCCAAGAAAAGAAAGGTAAAGACATCGTGGTAGCTGATCTCAAAGGTATTGACGGAGCTATTTGTCAATATTTTGTAATCTGTCAGGGGAACACTCCTACACAAGTTGATGCCATCACTGAGTCTGTTTACGATATAGTTTATGAAAAGACAAAAGACCGTCCGACAACGATAAACGGATTACGTAATGCTCAATGGGTGGGCATGGACTATGGAAGTATCCTGGTTCATATTTTCCTTCCTGAATTACGGAATTTCTATAACCTTGAACATCTTTGGGCAGATTCCAAACTGACCCAGATTCCCAATTTAGACTAAACAAGATCAACATGTCAAACAATAATCCTAAAAAGAATATATCCAAGTTCAATATCAACTGGCTTTATCTGATTATCTTTATCAGCATTGGCATTCTACTCTTTAATCCGTCAGGAAGTGGAGTGGACAAGGAAGTCACATACTCAGAGTTTAAGGAAATGGTCATGAACGGCTATGCGGATAAAATCGTTGCTTACAATGACTATAGCGTAGATATGTATGTGAAGCCAGAGTTCGTCCAGAAAATTTTCAAGGAAAACGCCAAGCGTGTGGGTAGAAGTCCTATCGTTCACGTGGAGGTTGGTTCATTAGATGCGCTCGACACGTTCTTGACTGAAGCTCAAAAAGAAGGTCACTTCGACGGATCCGTCAAATACGAAAAGAAAAGCGATGTCTGGAGCATGATTCTTTGGAATACCATTCCTTTTCTCTTTCTGATTGCACTTTACATCTTCTTGGTTCGTAGGATGAGCGGAGGAGGTGGTGGCGTTGGAGGTGCAAACCCATTCAATGTCGGCAAAAGCCGTGCACAGATGTACGAGAACCAAGATGAAAAGAGCCGTATCACGTTCAAAGATGTAGCAGGACAGGATGAAGCCAAGCAAGAAGTACAGGAAATCGTAGAGTTCCTGAAGAACCCACAGAAATATACTGAACTCGGTGGTAAGATTCCTAAAGGAGCGTTGTTGGTTGGCCCTCCGGGAACCGGTAAAACTCTGTTGGCCAAGGCGGTTGCTGGCGAAGCCAACGTACCATTTTTCTCTATGTCGGGTTCCGACTTCGTAGAGATGTTCGTAGGTGTTGGCGCATCCCGCGTACGCGACTTGTTCCGTCAGGCCAAAGAAAAAGCTCCTTGTATCATCTTTATTGATGAAATAGATGCAGTAGGTCGAGCTAGAGGACGTAATCCGAACATGGGCGGCAATGATGAACGCGAGAACACATTGAACCAATTGCTTACCGAGATGGATGGTTTCCAATCAAATTCAGGCGTTATCATCTTGGCAGCAACCAACCGCGTAGATATGTTGGACAAAGCATTGTTACGTGCCGGACGATTTGACCGTCAAATCCATGTAGACCTTCCTGACTTGAACGAACGGAAACAAATATTTGGTGTGCACATGCGACCGCTCAAGATGGATGAGACAGTAGATGTGGACCTGTTGGCAAGACAAACTCCTGGCTTCAGTGGAGCTGACATCGCAAATGTCTGCAATGAAGCAGCTTTGATTGCGGCCAGACATGGTAAGAATGCTATCAGCAAGCAAGATTTCAACAATGCCATTGACCGAATCGTGGGTGGTCTGGAGAAAAAGACCAAAGTAATGACGGCAGATGAAAAACGATCCATCGCAATCCATGAGGCCGGACATGCTACTTTGTCTTGGTTCTTGGAGCATGCGAACCCATTGGTAAAGGTCACCATCGTACCACGTGGCCGTGCTTTGGGCGCTGCATGGTATCTTCCTGAAGAAAGACAGATCACAACCAAAGAACAAATGTTGGATGAGATGTGTGCACTTCTGGGAGGGCGTGCCGCTGAAGAATTATTCACTGGTCATATCTCAACCGGAGCGATGAATGATTTGGAACGCGTTACCAAACAAGCATACGGAATGATTGCGTATGTCGGCATGAGTGACAAACTTCCGAACCTCTGCTACTATAACAGTGGAGAAGATTATTCTTTCCAAAAGCCATATAGTGACAAGACCGCCGAACTTATTGACTCTGAAGTAAAACAGATGGTCAACGAACAGTATGCCCGTGCTAAGGCAATCCTCTCCGAACACAAGGAGGGTCACAACAAATTGGCAGAAGTACTGATTGAACGAGAAGTTATCATGGCTGATGATGTTGAACAGATCTTTGGGAAACGCCCATGGACCTCACGTTCGGAGGAATTGATGGCAGAGGAAGAACAGAAGAAAAACGCAGATCAACAAAAAGAGAAGGCCGATGAAGAATAACTTTATACTTCGTACACTCACAGGGATTCTCTTCGTCTTAATCTTAGTCGGAGGAATCATAGGAGGATCTGTTCCTTTTGGAATATTGTTCCTTATTATCACCCTTCTGAGTGTTAGAGAGTTTTGTACCCTTGTGAATCAATACGAGCAAGGCATCCACCTTAACACGTACCTATGTACAATAGCTGGAGGCTTATTATTCCTGACTTTTTATCATTATCAGCATATCTCTTCATGGGTAATCCTACCGCTTTACCTTTGTTTCTTGATTGCGATATTAGTTGTTCAGCTTTATGCTAAAAAGTCCAATCCGGCTGGGAACTGGGCGTTCAGTTTCATGAGTCAGGTGTATGTGGCCTTGCCTTTTGCCCTACTAAACGTCATTGCTTGTATCATTCCCAACGCAGGTAGCAATTCCACATACAGCTATATCCTTCCCCTTTCTTTGTTTATTTTCACATGGATCAACGATACCGGAGCATACTGTGTAGGAGTGACACTTGGGAAGCATCGTCTGTTCGAGCGTATTTCTCCGAAGAAATCATGGGAAGGATCGATTGGAGGAGCCATTTTCTGCATTATTGCAGCCGTTATCCTCGCACATTTCTTCCCTATCCTAAACAGTTGGGAATGGACAGGCTTTGCTCTTGTCGTCGTTGTCTTCGGCACATGGGGTGATCTCTGTGAATCCTTGATAAAACGACATTGGGGTATAAAAGATTCTGGCAAGATTCTTCCAGGACATGGAGGAATGCTCGACCGTTTCGACAGTACATTATTGGCTGTTCCTGCTGTTTTGGTTTACCTTTTATTGGTTTTGATGGTACGTAGTCTTTAACAAGTCCACCATCTTTTGAGCAGCGTGCTGAGAAGCTCCCGGTTCACCAAGTAAATTGATAATCTCATCATAATCCGCCAGCATTCGTTGGCGGTTTTTTGTGTCATAAAGGATGGCATTCAGTTCAGAACGGATAATACTCTCCTTCATCTGATCAGCTACCAGTTCCTTAACGACTTCACGATCGGCAATCAGATTGACTAACGAGATGAAACGGACTGATAGTATTCTCTTTTTTAAGAAGGAAATAATCTTCCCTATAGGAGTATAATAACAAACCACCTGAGGAACTCTGAACAAGCACGTTTCTAAAGTCGATGTACCGGAAACAACCAAAGCCCCCTCTGCATGGTTCAACAAGCGATATGTCTGCTGATGAACGATATGTACCCACGGATGACGTTCTTTATACTGTTGATAAATGGACGGTTCGATGCCCGGAGCTGCGCCAAGCACTATTTGATAGTCATCTTTGCATGAGGAAGAAGCCTCAAGCATCAGCTCCAAATTATCTTTAATCTCCTGTTTCCTACTACCAGGCAATAAAGCCAACACCGGCTTCGATTCTTCCAAACCGTTATCCTGTGCAAAAGCCTTGAATGAATCTTTCCGACCATCCCGATAAGAGGCTACAGCATCGACACACGGGTTTCCGATATAATGAATTTGATAATGATGCTTTTGATAGAAAGGTACCTCAAACGGAAGAATCGAGAACAGTTCATCGACATCTCGTTTGATGTTTTTAATACGGTATTCTTTCCATGCCCATATCTTAGGTGAGATATAATAGAATACAGGAATATGAGTATGTTTTTTCAGGTATTTCGCCACTTTCAGATTGAAGCCCGGATAGTCAACCAAGATAACCACATCAGGTTTCCAAGCCACGATATCCTCTTCGCAGATCTCCATATTCCGAAAGATAGTCCGGAGATGCATCAAAACAGGGATAAAACCCATATATGCCAGTTCCTTATAATGTTTGACACATGTGCCGCCAACAGCTTTCATCAAGTCTCCACCCAAGAAACGAAATGATGCGTTGTGATCTTCTTCAAGAATTGCTTTCATCAAGTTGGATGCATGCAAATCTCCTGAGGCTTCTCCCACTATCAAGTAATATTTCATCCTACAAATTCCAAGAATTTAACTCATCCATAAACTCATAAGCCGTCACATCAATCTTAGTTGGTGTGATAGCCACATATCCATGATCCAAAGCCCAATGATCGGTATCAGGAGATTCCGGCTCAAAGTTCTTATATTCTCCGGTTACCCAAAAATAATTATCACGATACGGGTGTGGACAAGGCTTGAATTCCCTTATCCAATCTCCATCTGTCTGACGGCAAATCTTCACACCTTTGAAACTTGGTACAACCGGGAAGTTTACGTTCAAGCAAATACCTTTCGGAAGCCCTTTTTCTAATACTTTTTCCGTGATTTTCCGAACATAAGGCAACATCGGTCCGAAGTCCGCGTTCAAATCATGGTCACACAACGAGAAAGCGACAGAAGGAATTCCTTTCATACAACCTTCCTTTACGACCCCCATCGTACCAGAGTAATGCACATTGATGGCGGAATTATCTCCATGATTAATACCGCCAATTACAATATCCGGTCTTCGAGGTGCAAGTTGATGTAAAGCCAATTTCACACAGTCGGTCGGTGTACCACTACATCTGAAAACTTTCACGTCGGGCTCTTGACGAACCAGACTATAATATACAGGAACCTGGGTGGTAAAACAGTTCGAGAAGCCAGAACGAGGACCATCTGGGGCCATTACAATAATCTCGCCCAATCCACTCAAAGCACCTATTAGCTCATTCAATCCTTTTGCATTGAAGCCATCGTCATTCGACAATAACAGCAATGGTTTTTGTTTCTCCATAATTCTACTTTTTCACTACAAAGATACGACACTTTCCGTACAAACTGTTTGAATAAAAGAAAATTAACTTAATGAAAGCCAACAACAACACAAAAAGGCCTGTCAATTAAACGGTTTTTGTTATCTTTGCACCTACGGTTATTAACAAAACCCTGAAGTTATCAACAGTTTCAGCGAATGGCAAGTTGTTTTGGTAGGTTACTTCTACAATTCTTTGTTATTTTGCAGAAAGATAAAATGAGAAAATATGGGAAAAGTTATTGCTTTAGCAAACCAAAAGGGAGGTGTTGGAAAAACCACCACAACCATCAATCTGGCAGCGTCATTAGCTACTTTGGAAAAGAAAGTACTGGTGATTGATGCTGATCCTCAAGCCAATGCTTCATCGGGGCTGGGTGTCAACATCAAGGAAGTTGAGACATCTATCTATGAATGTCTTATCAACCAGGTTGATATTCACGAAGCCATCTATACGACGGATATAGAAGGTTTGGACATTGTGCCTTCACACATTGATCTCGTAGGAGCAGAAATTGAGATGCTGAACCTAAAGAACCGAGAAAAAATCATGAAGAAAGCGATAGCTCCATTGGTGAACGAATATGATTATATCTTTATTGACTGTTCTCCTTCGTTAGGGCTGATAACCATTAACTCACTGACCGCTGCTGACTCCGTCATCATCCCAGTGCAATGTGAATACTTTGCGTTGGAAGGCATTAGCAAGCTGTTGAACACCATAAAGATCATCAAGTCGAAGCTGAATCCTTCGTTACAGATTGAAGGCTTTTTATTGACGATGTTTGATTCCCGTTTACGCTTGGCCAATCAGATTTATGATGAAGTTAAGCGACACTTCCAGGAACTGGTATTCAACACCATTATCCAGCGTAATGTCAAGTTAGGTGAGGCTCCTAGTCATGGTATTCCGGCCATCTTGTATGATGCGGATTCGACAGGAGCAAGAAATCATTTAGCATTGGCAAAAGAATTAATTGAACGAAACAGCAAGTAACAGATATGGCAGTAAAGAAAAAATTTGCTTTAGGAAGAGGCTTGGACGCTCTTATCTCAACGGATGAGGTGAGAACAGAGGGTTCGTCTTCCATCAACGAGATTGAGTTGAGTAAAATCTCAGTCAACCCCAACCAACCACGTCGTGAGTTTGATCCTACGGCCTTGCAGGAACTTGCTGACTCGATTGCTGAGATAGGAATCATTCAACCTATCACCCTGCGAAAGATGAGTGAGGATGCTTATCAGATTATTGCGGGTGAGCGTCGTTACCGTGCGTCTATCAAGGCGGGATTGAAGACCATTCCTGCCTACATTCGGACAGCGGATGACGAGAACGTGATGGAAATGGCGTTGATCGAGAATATCCAACGTGAAGATTTGAACTCTCTCGAGATTGCTTTGGCCTACCAACATTTGCTGGAACAATATAATCTGACTCAGGAACGGTTAAGTGAGCGTATCGGAAAGAACAGAACGACTATCGCGAACTATTTGCGCTTGCTGAAATTACCTGCTCAGATACAGGTTGCGTTGAAAGACCGTGTCATTGACATGGGACATGCGAGAGCTTTGCTCGCATTGAATGATCCCAAGCAACAGATCAAAGTTTTCAACGATATCCTAGAGCAGAACTACTCTGTCCGCAAAGTAGAAGAAATAGTAAAAGCATTAGCCTCAGCCAAAGATGAAAAGGTAAAGACAGGAAAAGGAAAGAAAGCGCAACAGGCTGAAACATATCTCATGTTGCAAAAACAGCTATCCGCCTTCTTTGGGTCGAAGGTAAAACTGTCGTGCAGTCCTAAGGGAAAGGGCAAAATCAGCATTCCGTTCAACAATGAGGAAGAGTTGGAACATATAATGGAAATATTTGACACACTGAAATAAGGAACATTGAAGAACCATTTTAGCAACATACTAACCGTTTTTTTGTTGTTCATATCGCTCTTCTTTATGAACACGATGGCCGTTTGGGGACAAAAGGCAAAGGAACGGCGTATGCGGCAACTACCCAAGGACTCCTTGGTGTTAAGGTCGAAGCTTCCTTCCGACAGTATCAGTAAAGATTCAATTCATAATCGTAGATTAGCCGATAGCATCTCGGTTTACAATGAGCAAGCCATGAAGGAATTATTCAGTCCGGTGGACACCTCCCAGCTGGTGAAACAGCAAGACTCAATTGCTCAAACGAAAGTCCTGAAGGAAAAGTTCATGCCTAATCCACAGAAAGCGACATGGTATGCACTCGTTTTCCCTGGAGGAGGACAAATTTATAATCGAAAATACTGGAAACTGCCGATCGTATATGGTGGATTTGTTGGTTGTGCCTATGCTCTTAATTGGAACAACCGAATGTATAAGGACTACAAGCAAGCCTATTTGGACATTATGGACGATGATCCAAACACAAAGAGTTACGAGAACTTTTTACCGGCTAGCGTAGATATCAGAGGTCAGGAGTCGCAATTCAAGGAACGCTTCCGGAAAAGGAAAGATACGTTTCGCCGACAGCGTGACTTGAGTATCTTTGCTTTTATTGGTGTCTACGCCCTCTCGGTTATCGACGCATATGTCGATGCCGAGCTTTCTAATTTCGACATCTCCCATGATTTGGGATTAAAGATAGAACCCACACTTATTAATAACGGCCACAGTAAGACCTCACACAGCCTAGGCCTTCACTGTAGCATTACATTTTAATGAAAGACCATGAGACAATTGATCGTAATATTCGTTGCACTTTTAGCGACTCAAGTTCTTCAAGCACAGAATACGACCATTACAGTACGCTCTGAGAAGACGGGAAAACAAGAAGTCATTGACGTACCAGAGAGCTTGCTGAAAGATATGGACAAGATGTACCAAGACTGGCAGTCAAAGACCTTTATTAACTTGAATGGCGACTGCGAACTGACCTCAACCAATCCGACGGTAAGTGATGAGGTCATCATAGATCGTCTGTCACGTATTCCATCCGTGATTGAAATGCCATTCAATGAGGCTGTCAGAAAGTTCATCGACTTGTATGCAACCAGCTTGCGAAAGAAAGTCTCATTCATGCTGGCCGCTGCCAATTTCTATAATCCGCTTTTTGAAGAGGCATTAGACCTATATGATCTTCCGTTGGAGCTGAAATACTTGCCAATCATTGAGTCAGCCCTCGATCCAAAAGCTGTTTCCCGACGTGGCGCATCCGGTTTATGGCAATTCATGCTGACTACCGGAAGATATTATGGTTTGAAAACCAACAGTTTGGTCGACGAGAGACTGGATCCTATCAAGTCGACTTGGGCTGCAGTACATTACTTGAAAGATTTGTACGACATTTATAAGGATTGGAGCTTGACGCTGGCTGCTTATAACTGTGGACCAGGAACAATCAACAAAGCTATTAAGCGTGCCGGTGGAGCAACCGACTATTGGTTGGTTTATCCCTATCTACCCAAAGAAACAAGAGGATACGTTCCTGCCTTTATCGCAGCCAATTATATCATGACGTATTATTGTGAACACGGGATTTGTCCGATGGAGGCCGAACTTCCGTTAATCTCAGACACGATCATGGTAAATCAAAATGTACACCTCAACCAAATTGCTGAGGTTTGTGATATCGACCTTGATCAATTACGAAGTCTGAACCCACAATACCGTCGCGACATCGTACCTGGCACTAGCGAACCAAGTGCTTTGAGACTCCCCGACTCGTTAATTACGACCTTCATCGAGAAAGAGAGCAATATCATTGCATACCAATCGAGCAAATACTTGAACAGGCGCCAAACAGTTGCTATCCGCGAGACCGCAGCTCGAAACACCAGTCGGAATTCAAGAGGAAAAGCGACTACTTCCTCTGGTGCCC
>CAMVLL010000002.1 GCA_947168315.1 uncultured Bacteroidota bacterium
AGTTAGCTACTGGCAAGGAATAAGAACTTAGCATTGATGGTACATTGAGCAACTATTATTCGGTGTACATCAAATGGTCGCCCGACAGCAAGAAAGTGGCTGCCAACAAGATTCGTCCGGTGCAGAAACGCTATGTCTATTATGTGGAATCTTCTCCGGCCGACCAGTCGCAACCGAAATTACACAAGCAGGAATATGCCAAGCCAGGTGATGAACTGCCGTTCTATATCCCATGTATCTTCGACGTGGAAACAGGAAAAGCGACGATTCCATCGACAGAACTGTTCAGCAATCAATATTCATTGAATGGAAATGAGATGAAGTGGAATGACGACAGCAAGGCTATCACCTTTGAATATAATCAACGTGGACATCAGGTATACCGTATCTTGGAATTATCTGCTGAGACTGGCAAAGTGCGTCCTCTTGTGGAGGAAACAAGCGACAAATATGTGAACTATGCCCGTTACTTCCGTCATGATTTGAAAGATGGCAAGCGACTGATTTGGATGAGTGAACGAGATAACTATGAACATCTCTATATGTATGATCGGGCTTCAGGGAAGCCTCTTTACCAGATCACAAAGGGTGATTGGTATGTTCGTCAAGTTGTGAAGGTGGATGAAGAAAAGGAATTGATCTATTTTACCGCCAATGGTATTCAAAAGAATGAGGATCCTTATTTTATTCGATACTATCGTATAGGCTTTGATGGAAAAGGTATGACCGATCTGACTCCGGAGACAGGTATGCACCGTGCATGGTTCTCAGAAGATATGAAATATTTGGTCGACACATACTCCATGGTCGATAAGGCTCCGGAAACTGTACTCCGAGATGCCTCAAATGGAAAGGTGATTATGCCTATTGAAAAAGCGGATATCTCAAAACTTCTTGCAGAAGGTTGGAAAGCTCCTGAGGTGTTCGTCGCAAAAGGACGTGACGGAAAAACTGATATGTGGGGACTGATCCAGCGTCCTACAAACTTCGATCCGAACAAGAAATATCCGATTATCGAATATATCTATCAAGGACCGGGCAGTCAATATGTGCCGAAGACTTTCCGCCCATTCGATTATTATATGACTCCTATTGCAGAACTCGGCTTTATCGTAGTAATGGTTGATGGAATGGGTACGTCATTCCGTTCACGTGAGTTCGAGAATATCTGTTATAAGAACTTGAAAGACGCAGGACTTCCCGACCATATTGCATGGATTAAGGCGGCTGCCGAGAAATATCCGTACATGGATATAGATAAAGTAGGTATTTATGGTTGTTCAGCAGGAGGACAGGAGTCCACAGCAGCGGTCTTGTTCCATCCCGAATTCTATAAATGTGCTTATTCTGCTTGTGGTTGTCACGATAACCGCATGGATAAGATATGGTGGAACGAACTTTGGATGAGTTATCCGATTGGCGATCAGTATAAAGAAAGCTCGAATGTAGATAATGCACATCTTCTTTCCCGTCCGTTAATGCTCGTTGTCGGCGAACTGGATGATAATGTTGACCCGGCTTCCACCATGCAAGTGGTAAATGCGTTAATCAAGGCGAACAAAGATTTCGAACTTGTCGTAATACCAGGTGCTCACCATACAGTAGGAGAGGCATTCGGTGAACATAAACGATACGATTTCTTCATTCGTAACCTTTGGGGAACAAATCCTCCGAAATGGAGTGAACTGGAACAACGATAACGTTAAGTTGTAAATAACAGAAAAAGGGTATGTATCGAATACATACCCTTTTATTTTATCTATGATAAATGATTATTTCTGCAACTTCGCCTTTACAAATTCTTTGATAAATTCGACAGTCTTGTCAATACCGAGAATGGATGAGTCGATGCAAAGGTGATAAGTGGAGGCTGCTCCCCATTTTTTATAGCTATAATAGTTATAATAGATGGCTCTTTTCTTATCAGCATCCTCAATCAGTTTGACAGCCTCATTTTTCTTCACTTTCAGTTGAGCACATAAACGTTTGATGCGTGCCTCTTTTGAAGCGGAGATAAACACGTTTACGCAGTTAGGGAAATCGCGTAGGATATAATCGGCACAACGGCCCACGAATATGCACGAATGTTCGTTTGCCAGTTTACGAATCACATCACTCTGAATCTTGAATAACGAATCATGAGTCAGGAAATTATTTAATGCCATGTTCCCTTCTCCGATAAATGGGAAGCGATTACCGATAAGACTTCCCATAAACGATTGTTGGGCACGCTCATCGGCTCTTTCGAAAATCTCTTCACACAATCCACTCTCCTCAGCTGCCAATTGTATCAGCTCTTTATCGTAATATTCAATGCCGAACTCCTTGGCTAACTTCTGGCCAATCTCTCGTCCGCCACTACCTAGTTGACGACCTAAATTAATGATAAAGTGTTCGTTCATAGTATTGTAGTTTAATAGTAATTCCTTTTTAGCAAAGATATAAAAATTAATTGAAAAAGAAGATGATTTGATTGAATTTGTACTTTCCTTTTGGAAATAAGTATTATCCTCATCTTATTCTTCTCCTGTTTTTCCTTTATCTCCTATGTTTTGTGATAGCTCTTTCAGTTGTTGCTCTATATTATTCAATTTCTCCAACACGTCATCATTATTATCTTCTGCCATCGCATCGACAAATATTGAATTTATTAACGACATACCGATGATTCCGCCCATAAACAGTAATACGGAGAAATAGCAACGGGCAAATAATCCCCATGCCTCACCTCCATTCTGAGCAATCGTGTCGGGTAATTCATACCATCCTTCAATGGTGAACAAACGGAAAATACTGTAAATACTGATTCCTGGATTGCCAAAATAATCGGGAGCAAGATCACCAAATAAAGTCGTTGATAAAATAGAGAATATAACTAATAGAACGATGAATGCAATGAGTACTAACAATGTAGCCTTGAAGGCTAATCTCAAACCGTTAAGTAATTTATGGATGTTCGGAATAAAGCGGAGCATCTTAAACGACTTGAACAGTCGCATGGATCGCATGGCCAACACCGTGTTCGTTGCCATCGAATGTCCAATAAACGGACTGATCAATGATGGGAGAGCGATAATTATGATGATAAAATCAAACCGGTTCCATCCCTCTTTCCAATATGCTTTCCATCCGCTGGCGGAAATCTTTGCTAACGCTTCGCATATGAATAGAATAGTAAACATTATGTCCACGTGTTCTGTCCATTGAGCATTAGGCCAGAATCCACCGATGAATAAAACTATTGTGTTCAGTAATATGGCAATCAGCATTATGCGCTCATTGCAAAAGAAATTCCTAATCATCCCCATATCTTAAAACTTTGCCTATATATTAGAAATATCGAATTATTAATGTTTTTTGAACTCTTGGAACTGTTGATATAGCATGAAACCAGCAATTAAACTGGCTAGTAAATCCGAAACAGGCATGCTCCACCATACACCATCGGTCTGAAAATAATGCGGAAGGATGATTAAGCATGGCAATAAAAATATCAATTGTCGTGTAAGCGAAAGGAAAATAGCTTTCTTCGCCATGCCAATGCTTTGGAAAAAGTTGGTTGTTACCATCTGAAAACCTACGATAGGGAAGAAAATTACGGTAATCCGCAAAGCATGGGCTGATATTTGTAACAAATCGTTGTGACTCGTAAAGGCACGTACGACAATATTGGGGAAGAAAACTCCGACAATGAAGGCGACGGTCATGACAATGGTTGCAAAGAAGATCGTTAACCGCAACACCTGATTCACACGGTGATATTGTTGGGCTCCGAAATTAAAACCTGCAATAGGCTGCATACCTTGGTTAAGGCCCATCACAATCATAGCAAAGATGAAAGCAACACGGTTGGCAATGCCAAATGCACCGATAGCCAAATCACCGCCATAAAACTTCAGACCCTTATTGATAAAGATGACTATCAGGCAACTGGCCAGATTCATCAAAAATGGTGATAAGCCAATGGCAATCGACCGTTTCACTAAGTCTGCTCTTAATTTGTATATACCTTTTGAGAAATGAAGGACCTCATCTGGATTGGAAAAGATACGTAATTGCCATACCAATGAGATTGTCTGTGAAAGAACTGTTGCAATTGCAGCCCCTTGAATACCCCAACCAAAAACGAAGATGAATAATGGGTCAAGAATGGTATTGATGACCACAGTGTTGATGGTTGCAATCATCGCTTCACGAGGGTGGCCGGACGCTCGAAGTGCGGCGTTTAAGCCAAAGTACATGTGCGTGATGATATTTCCCAACAAGATGATGAACATGTAATCGCGGGCATACGGAATGGTATCAGCACTCGCTCCGAAGAAATAGAGGATAGGATCCAAAAAAATCAGGGAGAGAACGGTGAAACCAATGCCAATCAGGATGTTCAATGTGACAACATTTCCCAGAACTTTTTCAGCTGTATCATAATCTTTTTGACCCAGACCAACAGATATCAAGGTAGCGGCTCCAACACCGACCAATGTCCCGAAAGCAGCAGAAAGATTCATGAAAGGAAAGGTAACAGCTAAGCCAGAGATGGCCAAATGACCCACACCTTGTCCAATAAAAATACTGTCCACCATATTGTATAAGGAGGATGCAGTCATCGCAATAATGGATGGAAGGGCATATTGGGCCAACAAACTACCAATAGGCTTGGTCCCTAATTCCTGTGCTCTGGTTAATCCTGATTTAGTCATTCACTCGATTTCTACTTTCTGTGCTGCAAAGTTACGGATAAACGAGAGTAGAACAAAAAGAATGACTATTCTTTTTTGTTATTCTACATCCGATGATATGGAAAAACGGACAATGATTTATAAAAAGTTCCCGTAAATATGAATCATTGCTGTTTTTTTTCTACTTTTGCAAGGATAAAGGTGTCTTATGAAAAAAGTATTGATTATAGGTTTGCTTTTGATGACCTTTGGATTACATGCCCAGTCATTGAAATTAGAGAAAGTTGTGCTCACCCCATCATGGCAAGCACAAGCGGAGTATGCTGGCATTTATGTCGCAGAGGCTAGGGGATTCTATAGGGATGTGGGGCTTGATGTGCAACTAATGCATCCTGCTCTTTCTACTTCTCCTATAAAATATTTGAAGGATGGTTCAGCTCAATTCGTAATCAATCATCTTTTAAGTGCTTTGAAAGAGACTGGTAACGGCTTTCGTATGATAAATCTACTTCAGATCTCTCAAAATAGTACACAGGTTATTGTGTCCCATACCCCAATTCAACGTCCTGAAGACTTGAAAAACAATCGGATTGGAATATGGAAATCAGGTTTTACGGAACTGGTTTACTTGATGAATCAAGAGCATAATCTGAATATGGAGTTTATTCCGATGGTGAATAACATCAATCTGTTCATTTCAGGTGCTATTGATGCCACCATCGCCATGAAATATAACGAATATTATAAGTTGATGATGGCAGGACTTCGTCTGAAAGAGGACCAAGTACTGTCACTTGCGAATGTTGGATATAATATACCCGAAGATGGCCTTTATGTAACGGCTGATTATTTCCGTGCTAATCGTGACCTTTGCGAACGAGTGGCTAATGCTACTCGAAAAGGATGGGAATGGGCTGCTGAACATCCTGAAGAAGCGCTTGACATTGTCATGGAAGCAACAAAAAAATACAGCGTCAATACAAATCGACCTGCTCAAAAATGGATGCTGGAAAAGTTTCTTGATTCTATGATTGCTAACCAAGAAGGTAAACGAACATATGTCTTGGACCCTTCTGCTTTGGATGAGGCAAACCAGATGTTGCTTTCTATGAAGCTAATTCAGAAAAGAATAACCTATAATGAACTTACTGAGCCATGAAACTCCCAAGATTGTTGACACCGTCTCGTTCGTTCTCTGCAAAAATCACTTGGAGAGTCATATTGACCGTCTTTGTGATATTCTCTATAATTAATTACTCTATTTATAGGACTACTAGGAATGGTATTCTTTCAGAGGCGATAGAACGATATCATGGTATGGCTGAGGCTACTAATGAGCAAGTATCCAGTGCCCTGGGGGCAGTTGAAGTTGCTCTCACGAATAATATTCCTATCGTAGAAGAGAACTTGGATGAGCCAGATAATTTGTATGGTGTGGTGAAACGTATTTTGGAATTAAATCCTAATATAATAGGCTCCGCCGTTGCCTTCGAACCCAATTACTATCCTCATAAAGGTATACAGTTTTCTCCTTATGCTTACCGAGATAATGGTGAAATCAAATTCAAACAATTAGGTACCGATGAATATGAGTATCACTATATGGATTGGTATCAGATACCAAAACTGTTGGATAGACCTCATTGGAGTGAACCATATTATGACTCTGGAGGCGGAGAAATGACAATGTCTACCTATTCCGTTCCTTTGCATAATAAAGATGGAAAGATTTATGGGGTCATGACTGCCGATATTTCGTTGGAATGGTTGACCGAAACACTTCATCAACTGGATAGTATTATTATTAATAGAGGTAGGCAAGGTAATAATAACAGTATAGATATAGCTGATAACCCATATAGTTTTATTATTGGAAAGGGAGCTACATACATTGTTCATCCTATACGTGATAGAATCATGAATGAGACCTTTTTCTCTTATTCTCAGCTAACGGCGGATACCCTTGATGATCATATCGGATATGAGATGTTGGCTGGTAAAAAAGCATATCAACGATTTGTAAATAAGGACGTTGACTCATACATATTCTATTCACCAATTAGAAAAACTGAATGGGCTATGGGTATTGTCGTGCCAAGTGATGATTTGTTCTTTGCTGCTCGGGTTATGGGAGCTATTATTTTGGCTTTAATGATTTTAGGCTTACTTGTTGTCTTTGGTATTTGTCAGAAACTATTAAACCAAGTGACAAAGCCATTAGTTCGCTTCGCTGGTTCTGTAAATGAAATTTCAGCGGGTAACTTTACAGCTGCATTGCCGGAGATAAAAACCAAAGATGAGATGCGCCAACTGTATGACTCGTTCAAACTGATGCAAACATCCTTGGTCTCTCAAATAAACGAACTGAAGACGGTTAATGAGGAAAAGGGACGTATAGAAGGAGAGCTACATATTGCCAGAGCAATTCAGATGTCTATGCTTCCGAAAATTTTCCCTCCTTATCCGGACCGGGATGACATCGACATCTATGCCTCACTGACACCAGCCAAAGAGGTAGGTGGTGATTTGTATGATTTCTATATTCGTGATGAGAAATTATTCTTCTGTGTTGGTGATGTAAGTGGAAAAGGTGTGCCTGCTTCTTTGATCATGGCTATCTCAAGGGCACTCTTCCGCACAGTATCTGCTCATGAAAGTAATCCAGCTAAAATCATTTCGACCATAAACGATGTGGTTTCGGTAGACAATGAGTCGAACATGTTTGCAACGTTCTTCCTTGGTGTATTGGACTTACCAACAGGTCGTATGCGTTATTGCAATGCTGGGCATAATGCACCTGTTTTTGTCAATGGCGAAGACGTACATTTCCTGAATGTCGAATCCAATATTCCGCTTGGTGTCATGAGTGGTTTTAATTATGAGGTTCAAACAGTTACGATGCCATATAAATCGAACATCTTTTTATATACTGATGGTTTGACTGAGGCGGAAAATGCTGAGCATTGTCTATATGGTGAGGAACAGATGATTAAAACGATTCAACAATGTGTTGATGGTTCTACAAAAGATATGATTCTTAGGATGGAACAGTCGGTGGCTAACCATGTTTTAGGGGCAGAACAAAGTGATGACTTGACCATGCTTGACATACAATATCTACGAAAACAAGATGAGGTAATCATGCATCGTCAATTGGTCATTGTCAACAAGTTGGATGAGATTACAAGATTGGCTGAGTTTGTTGAATCAGTTTGTGAAGAGGTGACCATTGACCCATCCTTGACGATGAATTTGAATCTGGCTATAGAGGAAGCTGTAACGAACGTTATCCTTTATGCATATCCGGAAGGAATAGAAGACCGCATATACATTGAGGCTGTTTGTAATCCAAATCCGAGAAGGATAAAGTTTATTATCAGTGATTGGGGAAAAGCCTTCGATCCAACGACCAAAGATGATGTGGATATCACATTAAGTGCCGAAGACCGTCCAATCGGAGGCTTGGGTATCCATCTGATTCGTCAAATCATGGATTCGGTAAATTATGAGCGAGTGGAAGGTAAGAATATATTAACGTTGCGTAAAAAATTGACATAGGGAGATAAAATGGAGAGTATATTCTTTTTGGGACTGAACATGTATGCTTGGATTACAATCATTGCATTGGCTTCTTTGATTGTTATCATGGTCCGTACGAATGTTCCAGTAGAGGTGGCTTTTTTGAGTGTCGTAACCATATTGCTTGTGTTTGGCATTGTTGACGAAGAAGAGGCGATGGCAGGCTTCGGTAGTGAACCGGTTGTCGTACATGGTGCTTTCTTTGTTGTCATGGCCGGACTGATGCATACAGGTGTACTCTATTGGTTAACCAATAACCTGATGGGTACTCCGAAGACTTATCGAGGAGCATTGATAAAACTGATGGTTCCGATATCGGTTTTGGCTGCCTTGCTGAACAGTGTCAACGTGGTTGCATTGTTTATAGATATGGTGAAACTATGGGCACGTAGGTTAGGAACTGAACCTTCCAGACTATTGCTACCATTAAGTTATGCTGCTTCTTTAGGTGGTATGTGTACTTTGATTGGTAACTCATCAAACTTGGTGATTGCCGGATTATATGCTGACCAGACTGGAGAATCGTTGAACCTGTTTGCTCCTTTGTTGCCTGCAATGTTTTGTACAGCAATCGGAATAGGTCTGACCATTTTGTTTTCTCACTTGATTCCGCACCGTGAATCTCCGGAGGCTTCTTTTGAGACCACCAGTGATTATACTGTCGAGCTGTTGGTTCCGACCGATAATAAAGCTGTTGGACTGAGTGTCGATGAGGCCGGACTAAGGAATGTACGAGGTGGTTCTTTGGTGGAGATTGTTCGTTTCGACAAAGAAATTATCTCACCAGTTGGAGATGATGAGTTTATATTAGGTGGTGACCGTTTAATCTATGCGGGACAGATCAATGAGATTTTGGAGTTGAAACGTACGCATGGTTTGGTTGCAGCCGATCATCATGTGTTCAGTGTCTCTGAGATTGACAGTGATCGTAAGCTTCGGACTGCGTATGTACGATTTGGTAGTGATTTGATTGGAACTCAGATGAGCAATAGCGATTTTGAGAAACGTACAGATATGGTTCTTGTTGCTGTAGCTCGTCAGGGACGAAGAGTAGAGGGACAACCTCGTGAGATTGTGCTTCAAGCTGGTGATACGTTGTTGCTGGAATGTCCTCCAAAAGACGATTCTGAGATTGAAGAGACAAACAAGCGTAGTTTGATCTTCTTTGATTCACACTTCGTACCTGAGATTGGTTCGAAAACAATTATTTCTTCGGTGATCCTTTTGGCTATGTTCCTGCTATCTTCTTTACATGTCTTGCCTTTGATGGCGTCTGTAATGGTGGCAGCTGGACTGATGCTTATATTCAAGTGTTGTAGGATGCATAGCATTATCAAATATATCGAATGGGAATTATTGTTGGTACTTGGTAGTACGGTCGTTTTCAGTACGGCCATTGCCAATACGGGTATTGCAGATGCTATCTCAGAGCATGTGATTGACCTTTTCGGTACGAATCCGTATGTAATCATGTTCGTGATGTGCTTATTAGCCTCTTTGCTGAGTGAATTTGTAAATGATGTGGGTGCTGCGGCGGTATTCTTCCCTGTAGTTTATCATGAGGCGATAGCATTAGGATGTAATCCTATGCCGTTCATCATTTCTTTGATGTTAGCGGTGACAACAAGTTTCGCATCTCCTATTGGCTCAAATACTCACATGCTGATTTATGCGCCTGGTGGTTTTAAGTTTTATGATTTTATCCGGATTGGTTTCTGGATGCATATTTTGTTATTGATTGCAAATCTTTTTATCGTAAATATTATATATCCAATACATTAAATTTAAGAAAATGACAACAACAATTCGTGAGGAAAACGGTAAGTTTATCGCTGTCTTTGAAGGACGTTTGGATACTCCGTCGTCTTTGCAAACGCAAGTAGATATCAAACCGTTACTGGACAATGCAGACAAGGAGATTGTGCTGGATTGTAAGGATTTGGAATACATTAGTAGTTCTGGCTTGCGTATATTTTTGACTTTGCGAAAGGAAACTGCAGCCAAAGGGGGCAAGGTCATTATAGAGAATATACGGCCAGATATTAAGAAGGTATTTGAAATGACAGGATTCTACAAGTTATTTGAAATACGTGATTAAGTATACAAAAAAGAGGATGTGCTAATAACACATCCTCTTTTTTATATACTAATGATGGTATTATCTGTCTGCTTTTAATCGGTCGGCCATTGCCTTTGCTAGTTCACGACATTGTTCTTCGGTTGTGGCATTCATGGATTGTTTCATCTCAACCGGTGTTCCAACCTGCTCATATTTCAGCTTTTCATTGTACTCACCAATCTTTTTAACGGCAGCTCCGGCCCAACTGAAAGAACCGAACCATCCTAAATAGCGGTTCTTGATATCTCTTGAGGCCAATTCACCAAGCAATGTTTCCATTTCTGGATAGATGTTGGTGTTATATGTCGGGCAACCAAGGATCAATCCTTTATAGTTGAATACTTCTTGGATAATGTATGAGTGATGTTTGCGTGATACATTCTCAATGATAATGTTCTTGATGCCTTGTTTGTTGAGCTCTTCCGCGATCACTTCGGCCATCATTTCCGTATTACCATACATGGTACCAAATACGATGACAACACCTTCTTGAGCTTCGTATTTGCTCAGTCGGTCATAGATGCTGATAACCTTTGGCAATTGCTCTGTCCAAACAGGTCCATGAGTAGGACAAACCATTTGAACTGGCAACGTCTTTACTTTTGCTAATGCACGTTGTACGGGTATGCCATACTTCCCAACGATATTTGAGTAATAGCGTTCCATCTCACTCCAATAAATATCGGTATTAATCTGTGCATCGATGACGCCTCCGTTCAAGGCTCCAAACGTTCCCATGGCATCTCCTGAGAATAAAATGCCTTCCGTAGTGTCAAAGGTAACCATTGTCTCAGGCCAGTGAACCATTGGGATAAGGGCAAACTGTAGTTTATGGTGTCCTAAATCAAGTGTATCACCTTCTTTGACAACTAATTGCTTGCTATCTACACCATAGAATCCTTGAATCATTCCGAAAGTTTTGGCATTACCTACGATGGTAATCTCAGGATAATATTTCTTTATCAGACTGATAGAGCCGGAATGGTCGGGTTCCATATGGTCGATGATCAAATAGTCAATAGGTTTCTCACCGATTACATCCTTGATTTTCTTGATGAATACTTCGAAATAGCGGACATCCACGGTCTCAACCAACGCTATTTTTTCGTCCACGATGAGATATGAGTTATACGAAACGCCATAAGGCAAAGGCCACAAATTCTCAAACAGATACTTCTGTCGGTCGTTTACGCCTACATAATGTACATTAGCTTTAAGTTCCATAATTATTTATTTTTCTTGGTGTGGCAAAGATAACGTTTTTTTCGACTGTTCCTATCAATTGACTTTAAAAGTTATAACATTTCCCTTGCCATGTATCACGTTCTACGAGTCGTCTTTTTATTTTCTCTGTGAACTCGAAATTCTTTAGTCCCCAGTCGGGTGCAATCAGTAATGACTTTGGTGACTGTGAAACGAATCTATCTAGGATGATGTCAGGACGAAGTCGTTCGATAAAGTCAATGATCAACTCAACGTATTCATCTGCACTGAAGAGGTGGAAATTTTCAGGATGTTGCTCGTATTCATGGGCCATACGAGTTCCACGAATCAGTTGCAGTTGGTGCAGTTTTAATGTTTTGATAGGCAATTTTGATAATTCATCGGCTTCGTGAAGCATCATTTCTTTGCTTTCTCCAGGCAGACCGAGTATGAGATGAGCACCAACGTCGATTCCTCGTTCGGCTGTTTGTTGGATTGCACGAATAGAAGTAGGGTAGGAATGACCTCGATTTATGCGTACCAGTGTGTCCTCGTAGATACTTTCAACTCCATATTCGACACAAAGGAAGGTACGTTTGTTTAGTCCTTCCAGATAGTCGAGCAGTTCCTTCGGCATGCAATCCGGACGGGTACCTATCACTATTCCTACGACATCTTCAACAGCCAAAGCTTCCTCATATTTTTTTATCAATTCATCTAGCCTTCCATACGAATTAGTATATGCTTGGAAATAAGCCAGATATTTCATCTGAGGATATTTTCGTGAAAAGAAAAGTTTTCCTTCTTCCAACTGCTGTGTAATAGACCGATCCGTCTTGCAATACTCCGGGTTGAATGTCTGATTATTGCAATAGGTACACCCACCTACACCAATACTACCGTCTCGATTAGGGCAGGTGAACCCGGCGTTGATGGAGATTTTCTGTACCTTAAAAGGGAAAAGCTCGGCCAGATAATGAGCGTAGTCGGAATATCTGATCTGCATGTGTGTCGTTATCCCTGATGTACAGTCAGTTGTGGGAATGGGAATGATATTCCTTCCTTGTTGAAGGTCTCATAGATATTCTTATTCATCTGGAAAGTAACATCCCAGAAGTCGGAACTCTTAGCCCAAACTCGAATTTTGATATTCACACTACTGTCGGCCAATTCTCCAATATAGATAGTTGGCTCTGGAGTCTTGACAATCAAGGGATTCAATGCAATGATATTTCTAATCACTTGCTCTACTTTTTGGTAATCAGTTCCGTATTCCACACCAATGTTCCATTCTATACGTCTCAGGTCTTTTTCACTATAATTGGTTATAACTCCGTTACTTAGGCTCCCATTTGGAGCATAGACGGTCTTATTATCGGGAGTTATTAGTACGGTATGGAAGATCTGGATCTCTTTTACTGTACCCATTGCACCTGCTGAGCTTTCAATAAAGTCTCCAACTTTAAATGGACGGAACACCAAGATAAGGATCCCGCCTGCAAAGTTGGACAGATTGCCCGACAGAGCCATACCTACAGCCATGCCTGCGGATGCAATTAGTGCTGCAATACCTGTGAGTTTGATACCGAGTTGTCCGATAATGGATAAAACGAGAATGGTATAAAGTAAAATGTTTATCAAACTCTTTAGGAATGATGTAACTGTTGGTTCAACTTTCCGTTTAATCAACAGTTTTTCAAAAAGTTTGTTTAACCATTTGATGACATATTTTCCAATAATATAGATGACAAGTGCACCCAATAATCGGAGACCGATATCCACACTACTCTCCAATAATTTTCCCATAGCTTGAGATATCTGATCACTCATCGTTGCTTCTAATAAGATCATATTCAATAGCATTAAAATAGTTGTTTATTCAATTAAAAAACCTTTTCCTTGGCGGATAATCTCAGGCTCATCTTCTGTACAGTTGACGATTGTTGAAGGTTCCAATCCACCAATGCCTCCGTCAATAACCAAGTCGACGTCATCGCCATACTTCTCGTTGATCAGTTCCGGGTCGGTTACATATTCCGAATCTTCGTCATCGTCATGTGGTAATGTTGTTGAGAAGATAGGAGCATTGAGCTGACTGCATATTTCTCGGATGATATTATTATCGGGAATACGAATACCCACCTCTTTTCTGTTACGGAAAATCTTTGGCAGATTGCTACTGGTGTTTAGAATAAAGGTAAACGGACCAGGCAAGTTCCGTTTCATCAGTTTGAAGGTGGCATTGCTGATCTTCGCATATTCACTGATGTGGCTCATATCATAGCATACGATGGATAGCCGATGCTTTGACGGATCCTTCTTCTTTAGTTTACAGATCTGTTCTACGGCCTGAGCTTTCAAACCGTTACAACAGAAGGCGTACATAGTATCAGTAGGACAGATGATAATTCCTCCATCATTCAAAAGACGTACGATTCGGTCGATGTCTTTAGGGTTATTGTTCTTTTCGTATAATTTGATTAGCATATTATTTAGATTTCTTTTCTCTCAATTTCTGTGCAATTGCCCATTGGATGCTTGCTTCCTCTTCCTTACCTTGTCGCATCAAGACATCTCCGAACAGTTCGTGCGCCTTGGCGTGTTCGGGTTTCAGTGAGATAGCCCGGTCAAAGTCGGCTGCAGCACCTTCCACATCGTTCATGTCGAGCCGTACTCGACTGCGATTATATATTGCCTTGAACGAGCGTGGACTTAGTTTGATGGCTGTGTTCAAGCATTTCATTGCTTCTTGCTGGTTATTCACATCATAGAGCGTGATTCCTTTTCTTACCCAAGCATCAACGTAGTTTGGATTCAGTTCCAGAGCCTTGTTATAATTGGCAAGCGCAGCCTGAGCATCGTGTGCTTGAGTGATACATTCATTTCCCAAGAGGTAATATTCCGTAGCATATTTCTCTAAGTTCTTCTGCTGTTGATGCATTTTCTCTCGCAATTGTTGGTTTTCCTCCTTCAAACGATTGATAATGTTCAGTTTTCGCTGAATGAACCGTTTGACGAGAGGACGTTCAATGTCGTAACGAGAGTGAATGGCGAGGAAGAACTTCTGTAGGAACAGTTCGAAGTTGCCATCATTGAATGCTTTTACGGCTTCCTTGTATTGGATATCTGCTTGAGCTTGTTTCAATGCTTTCTCAACGGCCTGTTGGTTATTGAAACGACTAGCAAACTGGACGATTTCAGGGCGTACGAAGATATCGCTTCGGTTGATAGGCTGTCGTAATTGGATACCATCCAGCGATGTACAACGGCTTAGAGCCACATAAGCCTGTCCGCCGGCGAACACGCCTCCCGAGAAATCGATGACCACGTTACTAAAGGTCAGTCCTTGACTTTTGTGAACGGTAATGGCCCAAGCCAAGCGTATAGGATATTGAATATATACACCTAACTCTTCTTCTTCGATCTTTTTCTCTTTTTCGTTATAGGTATATCGGATATTACTCCATCGTTCCTGCATCACTTCGTATTCATTTCCGTCTTCGGTGATGACATAGAGAGTGCCGTCCTCGCCAATTACTGATATTTCGCCGATTGTTCCATTCACCCAGCGTCGGTCAGGGTCATTCTTGATGAAGATAATCTGTGCCCCTGGTTTCACTTCGAGTTCGATAGGAGTGGGTAAACTGCTTTCCGGAAACTCTCCTTTAATCTCACCTTGTAATACGACGGGCTCTCCAGGTAGTTCGTCCAGTTTTTGTTCATTGATATAGTCGACGGAGTCACGTCGGGTAGCCAACGTGATATACATATCTTTCTCGTTTTCCTCAACCTCGGTGTTATACCGCATATTCAGCAATTGCAAGTCGGCTGCTCCTGCTTGATTATTGCGGATATGGTCGAGTACGCTTACAAATACCTTATCGGTTTGACGATATACTTTCTTCAGCTCGATGCTGACTAGATCCATTTGTGAAAAGACGCGTGCTGAGAAAAAATAAGGGTTGGGATAGAACCTGCTTAGGATATCTCGTTCGTCGTTTTTGACTACCGGTTCCAACTGGAAGACATCTCCGACAAAAAGCATTTGTTTTCCTCCGAAAGGCTCGCGCATATTGTGCGAATAGACCCTGAGTACCTTGTCGATAAAGTCAATGATATCGGCACGTACCATGGATATCTCGTCAATAATGATAAGCTCTGTTTCTTTCAACAACTTCCGTTGTGAAGACGAATACTTGAGGAAGCTATGTAGCTTTCCTCCTTTCAAACTAAAGTTCGGATCATCGGGTAAAAGCGGGTAGAAAGGTAAGCGGAAGAAACTATGTAAGGTACTTCCTCCTGCGTTGATGGCGGCGATGCCGGTAGGCGCCAGTACGACATGCTTCTTCTTTGTGACTTCACAGATGTACTTTAGGAACGTAGATTTCCCCGTACCCGCCTTTCCCGTTAGGAAAACGGACTGGCGTGTAAACTGAATCAGATTCAACGCATTCTGAAATTCTTGGTTCGAGGTATCTATTTTCATCATAAAAGTACTGCTTTTACTCAAACGAAGTCAAAGTTACAAAAATAGCTGTTATTTTAAAAAGGTTTTTGTTATCTTTGCTTGAAATATAACTTAAATATTACTAGGATGAAAAAGTTAACAGGTTTTCTTTTAGGTATGGTTTGTTTGTTCTCTTGCAGTCATGAACCTTCATGGCAGTTGGTATGGGAAGAGAACTTTGATGGTACAGAGTTAGATACAACGGTTTGGAGTCGTATTCCTCGTGGTCGTGCTGATTGGCAAAACACGCAATCGTTTGATGACCGTTGTTATGAGATGCGTAACGGTCTGCTTATATTGAAAGGTATTGTCAATGACAATCTGGAAGCAGATACAGCTCATTTTTTGACAGGTGGTGTGTGGACAAAAGGGAAACATGCGTTCGAACCTGGTCGTATTGAAATACGTGCGAAGTTGCATGGAGCTCAAGGAGCGTGGCCAGCAATATGGGCGATGCCTTTTGATACACAGAAATATCATTGGCCGATGGGTGGCGAGATTGACATTATGGAACGTTTGAACAATGATTCGATTGCTTATCAGACGACTCACTCACATTATACACATAATTTGGGAATAAAAGATAACCCTCGTCAAGGAAGTACAGCCCCGATTAATCGTGATGACTTTAATGTGTATGGCGTAGATATTTATCCAGATAGCCTGGTGTACCACATTAATGGCGTTCGTGATTATGTTTATCCTCGCATTGAGACGGATAAGGAAGGTCAGTTCCCGTTCTATGTCGCACAATATCTACTTATTGATATGCAATTAGGTGGGGCGTGGGTTGGAAAAGTCAATCCAGACGACTTACCTGTGGAGATGGAAGTCGATTGGGTTCGTCATTATCTATGGAAATAAAAGAAAAGGCTGCTTCAAGCAGCCTTTTTTATTGTTATTTCTTAAAATAATCGTTGGTAAACGAGAAGGGGAGTAAGTCGGCTACACTTTTGAAAATGTAGATTCCGTTCTTGCTGAAGAGCAATACCCTCATCGGTTTCCCATAACGTTTTTCTGTCTCCAACAATACTTGGCGGCAAGAACCGCAAGGAGCAGAAGGACGTTCGATAAAGTCTTGCTGATCACGGCAAGCCACAGCCAGACTTTTTACAGAAGCGTTCGGATATTCCGAGTTGGCATGGAAGACGCAGGTTCGCTCGGCACAAAGTCCGGAAGGGAAAGCAGCGTTCTCCTGATTACTTCCCGTCACAATCTTTCCATTGCTCAACAGGGCTGAGGCTCCAACGAAGAAATGTGAGTAAGGTGCATAGCTTCGTGAGGTTGCTTCTTTGGCTGCGTCAATCAACATACGGTCGGTTTCGCTAAGTTCGTCATACGATTTTAGCTCTACGTCAATGACAAATTGGATATTTTCCATAAGTTTTTCGTTATCTGTTATTATCTAAGTCGAATATAGTATCCTACCTGTGGCGCAGGATCTTCCGGCTTCATCTTGTTCATCTTATACAATTTCTTCAATTGGATACCATATCGTTGAGCGATAGAGTACATGGAGTCGCCTGCACGTACTTGGTGGATGATATGTTCCTCATCAGCACGCGGACGTTTCTTCTCCAGATATACGATATCACCAGCTTTTAGCTCGTACTCCTTGAACATATCGTTGTACTTAATCAGCTTTCGCTGTGAAATCTCGAATTCTTTTCCTATGCTCTTCCATGTATCACCGGCGCGGGCAATGACATATACCAATCCATTTGCCAAATAAGGCTGATGTGTATCTGTATTGTTTTGTACCCACTTCCGATTTGATTTCAAATCATAATTATACAAGCCATACAGTTCGATAAGATTAATCAGTTTGGTGGCATAGTCGGGAGCCGTTGCATAACCTGCTTGTTTCAGTCCGCGTGCCCATCCCCTATAATCGGTTGGATCCAACTTGAAAAGAAAAGCATAGCGCTGTCCTGTCCTCAAGAATTTGGAATGATCCTCATACGATTCTTTCGCATGTTTGTACGCGCGGAAACATTCTGCGTGTGCGTCATCGTCATGACGGATGGTATTACCCGTCCAACTGATTCCACATTTGATGCCGAAGTGATTGTTTGATGCTTTTGCGAGCCAGCTTTGTCCGGCACCCGATTCCAGAATACCTTGAGCGAGTGTGATGCTGGCAGGAATATGATGTTTGTTCATTTCCTCTATGGCAATATCTTTGTATTTGCTGATGTATTGCTCATAGATTTTATTGCGGACTTGTGCCTGTGCAATTGTTCCCAACATTAAGGAGCATGCGAGGATACACAGACGGAAATAGTTCATACTCATATCGTATTATTCAAAGTAAGTTTCTCCGAAAAACTCAGGACGATGATAATCCGGTTGTTCGGTTTTGATAGGATTCCAAGTTACATAATGTGGGGTCTCCAGTTCGTCACCACACTTATAGAAGTTGGCTTTCACCAGTTGATTGTCCAACATCTGAATATGATGTTTGAAGAATACACTATAAGGAATGATGAGCGCCAGTTCCCAACTACATTCGCCTACTCGTTCTTCGAAAGGTTCGTTACCTAGGGAACTCCATCGTTTTATCTGTTTAGTCACTTCGAGAGGAGCAACTTCGCGGCCATGACGGTCGCAACCTGCTTCCATCAATATCGTTCCAATACAATTACATTCTATATTATAGTAAATACAATCACCTCCCGGAACGGAGAAGAATTCGACGCAAGAATCTTTATAAACAGCACCTCCATCTTCACCATATTTGGCTCTTACGCTTTTTTCTGTCACACGATAGTGAATCAGTATAGCATTGTCGGTATGAGCAATTCTGAATTGTACATCTGGTTTATAGTTATAATTCTCCCAGTTAAGGATTCCGATGGCATTAAAAGCGATATTTGCCTCATCGAAAACGGCTGGAACATCCTTTGCATCCTGAATGTGGATATTCAATTTCTTTATATTCATAATTTGGCGGATTTTGGTTGATAAGCAAAGATAATGCAAATAGCAGATTACAACAAAGGAAAGAGTGTTTTTGTTGTATGTTTTATTATTTTTTTGCCTTTGAGGGAGTAGGATACGGGATGGCACAAGGTCGTCCTAACAGGGAGAATATTCAGAATTCGTGTTTTTCTTTTCAGAATTCGTTGTTTTTTTATCAGAATTCGTGTTTTTGAGCCCAAATACTGAGTTTTTGGGGCCAATCGTCAAGTTTTTGAAGCCAAACATCGAGTTTTTGAAAGGGTGAGTAGAAAAAGGCGAGATATTTGGTATTACTCCTATTTTTGTTTTATCTTCGCAAAAAGATTTTGTGTTTATGATGAAACGAATTTATTTAATTGGCATATTACTGATGTGGATTTGTGTATCCGCTATTTATGCACAAAAAGCTTCGAAGTATCGTGTTTATCTGAGTGATAAAAACGAGACAACTTATAGACTTGATCAGCCGGAGACGTTCCTATCTCAACGAGCTATCGACCGAAGGGTCAGACAGCAGTTGCCCATCGACAGTACCGATCTTCCTGTCAATGCGACTTACTTGAATATAATCAAGCAAAAAGGGGTAGAGATTGTGAATTGTAGCAAATGGAACAATACGGTTCTTGTCCAGACTCGTGATGAGTCCCTGATGGAGCAAGTATCTTCGTTGCCATTTGTCGTGAAGATGCGTAAAGTATGGGTGGAACCCGATAGCATTCCTGCTCGGAACAAAGACCGTAAGAAGCAGATCAAGAAAGATGTTGAAAAAACTGAGCACTACTATGGCGATGCTTTCCGACAGATTGCCGTTCATAATGGAGACAGCCTTCACGTAGCCGGTTTCAAAGGCGAGGGAATGCAGATCGCTGTTATCGATGCTGGTTTTTATAATGTGGATGTGATCCCGATGTTTAAACGTTTGAAACTGTTGGGAACACGTGATTTTGTCAATCCAAATTCCGACATTTATGAGGAGAACACGCACGGAATGATGGTGCTTTCTTGTATGGCAGCCAATCAGCCGAAAGTGATGGTGGGAACTGCTCCGGAAGCATCCTATTGGTTGTTGAGAAGTGAGGATAATGATACGGAGCAACCAGTGGAAGAAGACTATTGGGCTGCTGCCGTTGAGTTTGCTGATAGTGTGGGTGTCGACGTATTAAACACCTCTTTAGGATATCACGAGTTCGATAATAAGGTGGATAACTACCGCTACCGTGATTTGAACGGTCATGTGTCGCTGATGTCGAATACGGCATCGATGATTGCCGACAAAGGAATGGTTTTGGTATGCAGTGCCGGTAACTCTGGAAGTAAGACCTGGAAGAAAATCACTCCTCCGGGAGATGCCGAGAACGTGATCACCGTGGGTGCGTTGACACGTGACCTTATCAATGCTAATTTCTCGTCGTTAGGTGATACGACCGACGGTCGTGTGAAGCCGGATGTGATGGCTGTTGGCGTTTATTCCTCTGTTTCCGGTGTAGATGGCCTGCCTTCTCATGGCAATGGAACCTCATTTGCGTCGCCAACGTTCTGCGGACTGGTGGCTTGTTTTTGGCAATCGTGTCCACATCTCACAGCAAAGGAAGTAGTTCAGGCTATTATTCATAGTGCCGATCGGTTGGATTATCCCGATAATGTCTTCGGATATGGTATATCAGACGTTTGGAAAGCATATAAAGAGAATAAAAGATGATGGAAGCAATCACTCTTTTTGAACTGAACAACCTGGTTAAGGAAACCTTAAAGGACAACTTGACAACATCTTATTGGGTTCAGTCTGAACTGAGCGAGGTCCGTACCAACAGTGTTGGCCATTGTTATGTGGAGTTCATTCAAAAAGATGAGCGGAAGAACACGTTACTGGCAAAAGCCAGAGGAAATATATGGAGACAGACCTATAATATACTGAAACCTTACTTTGAACAGGCTACTGGACAGACATTACGTGCCGGTATCAAGGTATTGGTAAAGGTGTTTGTCGATTTCCATGAGTTGTACGGCTATTCATTAAACGTAGTTGATATAGATCCGACATACACTATCGGTGATATGGAACGCCGCCGACGTGAGATCCTAGACCAACTGGAAAAAGAAGGCGTTCTTACGTTGAATAAAGAGTTGGAGATGCCCTTGTTGCCACAGCGCATCGCCGTCATCTCGTCGGCAACAGCTGCCGGTTATGGCGATTTCTCGAATCAGTTGGCGCAGAACCCGTACGGATTTGCTTTTTATCCAAAACTTTTTCCTGCCATCATGCAGGGAGATCAGGTGGAACGTTCCATCATACAAGCCCTTGATCAGATTTATGAGGAACTCGACCAATGGGATGTGGTGGTGATTATCCGTGGTGGCGGTGCAACTTCCGACCTGAATGGATTTGATACTTACGATTTGGCCTACCATTGTGCTCAATTCCCATTGCCTATCATAACAGGAATCGGTCATGAAAGAGACGATACGGTACTCGACTTTGTCTCTCATACACGTGTTAAAACGCCAACAGCGGCTGCTGAATATCTTATTAATCAAGTACGGCAGACAGCAGATGACTTGGAAAACTATGCGAACGAGATTGTGGAAGTCATTACTGGAAAGATTCAGGAGGAACAAAACCGACTGGCTCGTTTGACAGAACGCATACCGCTTCAAGTAAAAATGCGATTGGAACAGGAACGACATCTTCAAGAACATTGGATGCAGCGTCTCTCATCGGTATTGCAACTACGATTGCAGAAAGAACGTCATCGTTTGGACCTATGGGAACAGGTGTTGAAAGCCGCTTCGCCAGAGCATTTATTAAAGAAAGGATATAGTATTACCTTGTCGCGCGGTAAGGCAGTAACCGATGTGGATTCATTAGAGATAGGTGATGAGATAGAGACTAGAATTTTGAATGGAACAATCAGAAGTGTTGTCACAACAAAAGAAAAATAAAATGGAAAAGCAAGAACAAACCTATGAGCAAGCGATGAAACGCTTGGAAGAGATTGTTACGGCAATCGATGGGGGAAAGTTAGGGATTGATAGTCTGAGTAAATACCTGAAGGAAGCTCAGACACTCATCCAGTTTTGTCGTGAAAAATTGTATCAGACAGATCAAGATATTCAGAAATTATTGACCCCAGACGATCAAAATGAGGCATAATCTCAAAATAAAGTATCATTTGGTTGTTTGTTGTCAATATAAAACGTAATTTTGTCCGTTGAAGACTAATTAAAGGAGGAAATATGAAAGAAATAGATTGGAAGAACCTGTCTTTTGGATATATAAAGACAGACTACAATGTACGTTGTTATTATCGGGATGGTAAGTGGGGTGCTTTGGAACTTTGTTCAGAAGAGACCATAAACCTCCATATGGCGGCAGTTTGTTTGCATTATGGTCAGGAGGCTTTCGAAGGATTGAAAGCTTTTCGTGGCAAGGATGGTAAAATACGTATATTCCGTCCGGAAGAAAATGCAGCACGTTTACAATCAACTTGCCGTGGTATCTTGATGCCAGAGTTGTCAACAGAGAAATTTGTTGAAGCCGTTAAGATGGTTGTAAAGGCTAACGAACGCTTTATTCCACCTTATGGAACAGGTGCTTCATTGTATATCCGTCCTTTGTTGATTGGTACCAGCGCACAAGTCGGCGTTCATCCATCCGAAGACTATTTGTTCGTCATATTCGTGACGCCAGTAGGACCTTATTTCAAAGGTGGTTTCGCTACTAATCCGTATGTCATCACCCGTGATTACGACCGTTCTGCTCCTTTGGGAACAGGTATCTATAAGGTTGGCGGTAATTATGCTGCCAGTTTGAAGGCTAATAAACTTGCACATGACGCAGGTTATTCTTGTGAATTCTATTTGGATGCAAAAGAGAAAAAATATATTGATGAGTGTGGCGCAGCCAACTTCTTCGGTATCAAGAACAATACATATGTTACTCCGAAGTCAACATCCATCCTTCCTTCTGTCACTAACAAGAGTTTGATGCAATTGGCTGAGGATATGGGCTTGAAGGTAGAACGTCGACAGATACCGGAAGAGGAGTTGGAGACTTTCGAAGAAGCCGGAGCTTGTGGTACAGCAGCAGTAATTAGTCCGATAGAACGAATTGATGATCCAGAGAAGAATAAGAGTTATGTGTTCTCAAAGGATGGAAAGCCAGGGCCGATTTCTACGAAACTGTTTAAGAAACTGCAAGGAATTCAGTTGGGTGACGAACCAGATATACATAATTGGGTGACAATCATCGACTAATCAATTGATATTTTAAAGTGCGGATTTCACGTAAAACTGTTCTTTCGTTTGAAGAACAGTATAATAAATGTGAAATCCGCACTTTTCTTATGCCTTTTTCTGGAAATTCATTAACTTTACTCCGTTAATGTAGATAAACTATGGGAAAAGGAAAGCTTGCCAAATTCGCAGATATGAAAGAATATCCTCATGTCTTCGAGTTCCCTTATTCTGTAATGGATGATTTCACTTTTAATCTGAAAGGTAAATGGAACCAAGATTTCTTTCAGAACGACCATCCTATTGTTTTGGAACTCGGCTGTGGAAGAGGAGAGTACACTGTTGGTTTGGCACGTATGTATCCAGACAAAAATTTCATCGGAGTAGACATAAAGGGAGCACGGATGTGGACTGGTGCGACAGAGTCGTTGAAGGATGGACTGAAGAATGTAGCCTTTCTTCGTACGAATATTGAAATAATCGACCGTTTCTTTGCCGAGAATGAGGTGAGTGAGATTTGGTTGACATTCCCCGATCCACAGATGAAGAAGGTGTCCAAGCGGTTGACTTCCACGTCGTTCATGGAGAAATATCGTCGTTTCCTTGTTCCTGATGGATTAGTTCATTTGAAGACAGATAGTAATTTTATGTTCACCTATACACGGTATATGGTAGAGAAGAATCATTTCCCGGTTGAATTTTGTACTGAGGACCTTTATCATGCCGGATGGGTGGATGATATTCTAGGTATACAAACCTATTATGAACAACAGTGGTTGGATAGAGGATTGAACATTCGCTATATCAAGTTCCACTTGAAGCGGGATGGAGAACTCCAAGAGCCTGAAGTGGAGATCCCATTGGACGAATATCGGAGTTATAATCGAAGTAAACGAAGTAGTTTGAATACAAGCAAATAATAAAGTTAATCAGATATGAAAAGAAATCTATTATTGGCGTTATTGATTTTGCCATTGTGCGTATTTGCACAAAATGAAATGAATGTGAATGTGGATTCCATTGGCACACTCTCAAAACATCTGCCGGATAGTATCAAATATAAGATCTCGTCCTTGACGATTTCGGGATCCTTGAACGGTGCTGATTTCGCATTGATTAAGGATATCGCAGGACGGACGAAGGTTAAGGACAATACAGATGTTCTGCTCAAGAAGCTTGATCTTTCGGATGTTATTATTGTTGAGAGTAAGGAAGGCTTGAAGACAAAGGAAAATGTAGTACCTGACAGATTGTTTGCTGGTGCAAAATTTTTAGAATACGTTGCATTGCCGGCTTCAGCAACAACCATTGGTAGAGCCACCTTTGATGGTTGCAAGGAACTGAAGACAGTCGTATTACCGGATGATTTGCGTGAGATTCAAGCTTCTGCATTCAATGGATGTGAGAAACTTGCCGAGATAGAGTTGCCGGTATCACTGATTACGATTGAAGACCATGTGTTTACCGGTTGTGCATCGTTGGAGAACGTTGTTATTCCAAATGAAGTGACGAGAGTTGGAGCCAGTGCCTTTGAGAACTGTAAGCATCTGACAAGCATCGATATCCAAGGTCCGATAGCTACGCTTGAGAATTCTACATTCAAGGGCTGCGAGATGTTGAAAGAAGTGTCACTGCCAACAGCTGTGATGATAATGGGTTCCGATGTTTTCAGAGGTTGTAAGACATTGGAGACCTTGAACATTCCGGAATCGGTTACAGAGATCGGTTCTCATGCGTTCGATGCTTGTACAAACTTGAAGTCGATCGAAATTCCTGCTTCTGTAACCAAGTTAGGTGCTCAGATGTTTGTCGATTGTGCTAATCTGGCAACTGTCAATATTGAAGGAAATGTTGCTGAGTTGGGCAATTCCTTCTTCCGTAACTGTACGAGTCTTATGGATGTTCGTTTGCCAAGGACTATGAAAACCATCAATAGTCATGCTTTCGATGCTTGCAAGAACCTCCGTACCTTTGAGCTTCCTGCCTTACTGGAGAAGATTGAAAGCAGTGCTTTCGAGAATTGTAGCAGTCTGACTGTCTTGGATTTCCCACAGACGTTGGAGAAGATTCAGAACGAAGCCTTCAAGAATTGTGGCAGTTTGATTGCTGTTGAACTCCCAATCTCGTTAAAAACGCTTGGATCACATGCTTTTGAAAAATGTACGACCCTTCAATCAGTGAAGATCAACGGCTTTATCAAGAAATTGGAAGATGATACTTTTGCTGAGTGTGTAAGTTTGGTCGATGTTGCTCTGCCTACTACCCTTGAGTCGATTGGTGATGACGCATTCTCCGGATGTAAAGCTTTGATTTCTTTCGTTTGTCCTCAGACTGTTTCATCTATCGGTAGTTCTGCATTTAAGGAATGTTCTTCATTACAATCAATAGAACTGTCCACTTCCATGAAGAAGATTGGAAAGAGTGCTTTCTCGAAGTGCGTCTCACTGAATGCTATTCGTATACATGCCGTTATTCCACCGCAATGCGGTGGTGATAACACCTTTAAGGACGTTCCTGTCGGAGTTTGCCGACTCACGGTTCCACAAGGATGTAAGATCGCTTATAACAATGCGAAGGTATGGAAATCATTCTATCAAGTAGTAGAAGCAGGTTTTACAAAAAGATAATATAAGGTAATTGTGATGACATTATATCCTAAGTTAATACTAGATGCCTTAGCAACTGTTCGTTATCCAGGTAATGGAAAGAATCTGGTGGAGGCAGAGATGATTGTTGACAATATGCGGATTGACGGAATGTCGGTTAGTTTCTCTATTTTGTTCGATAAACCGACGGATCCGTTCCGTAAGTCAGTGGTGAAAGCCGCTGAAACAGCTATACATACTTACGTATCTCCAGATGTTGAAGTGACAATTGGTGTTGAAAGTCGTCAGGAAGCTCGCCCAGAGCCAGGTAAGATGTTGCCTGATGTGAAGAATGTGATTGCCGTTTCCTCGGGAAAGGGTGGAGTCGGTAAGTCTACTATAGCGGCAAACTTAGCTGTTGCCTTGGCACAGTTGGGTTATAAGGTCGGTTTGTTGGATGCCGACTTGTTTGGTCCTTCCATGCCGAAGATGTTCAAGGAAGAAGATGCCCGTCCCTATGCAGAAACTGTTGGTGGACGCGATTTGATCGTACCTATTGAGAAGTATGGTGTGAAGATGTTATCCATTGGTTTCTTTGTCGATCCTGAACTTCCGACACTCTGGAGAGGAGGAATGGCTAGCAATGCGTTGAAACAACTGATAGGTGATGCTTTGTGGGGCGACTTAGACTACTTTATCCTTGATACTCCTCCGGGAACAAGCGATATTCATCTGACGCTTGTTCAGACATTAGCTATTACAGGAGCGGTGATTGTCAGTACACCACAAGAGGTAGCGTTGGCTGATGCACGAAAAGGTATTCATATGTATACAAACGACAAAGTGAATGTGCCTATTTTGGGGTTGGTTGAGAATATGTCATGGTTCACACCAGCTGAATTGCCCGAAAACAAATACTATATATTTGGGAAAGAAGGCGTGAAAAAGTTGGCTGAGACCATGAACGTGCCTTTGCTAGGACAGATCCCAATCGTTCAGAGCATTCGTGAAAATGGAGATAACGGAACGCCGGCAGCCTTAAACCCTGACACTATAACGGGTAAAGCCTTTATAGAACTGGCTAGAAACGTAGTGGAACAGACTGAAATTCGGAACCAAACGGCTCCTCCTACACATATCGTTGAAGTAAAGTAATTTAAGTTTTAAATATATGAGAAAAGTCAATTCATTATGGATGGTTTTGTGTGTTCTTTTCCTTTCGTTAAGTGTGAACGCACAAGAGTTTAATGCAAAGCAGGGTTATACCATTAAGACCGTCAATGGTCTTGCATTGGATAATCAAGAAAGTTATTCTGCTTCTCCTTTGTCATTATCTACATTTGACAAAACGAGAGAAGCACAAGTATGGAACATTATTCCTATCGGTGAAGGAAAGTGTGTGATCGTCAGTGCCTTAACAGGTATGGGCTTGACCTGTTTTATCTATGAAAAACGTACGGTATTGATACAATGGAGTAGTAATGCGGGTGAAGCGCTGCAGCAGTGGATACCTGAGAAGTTGCCAAACGGAAGGTATGTCTTTACTAATGTGGGACAGCCATCTGTAACTATGGGACTACGGGATGTGGACATCTTTGGCGAACCAGTGATGGCTGTTGAGAAGGACACTTCAAAGCCGACGCAACAATGGATTGTTGAGAAGAGCGATCTCAATGTCAATATGGATGAGTTGAAGAAGTTCAGTACAAACGATTGGGAAAACCAAAAGATTGTTGGTATCAATAAAGAAGATGGACATTCCACCTTCGTTCCGTTTGCTGATGTGAACGAAATGAAAGCGGATCCTTCGTATGATCAACCTTGGATCCATCCGAAATCTTCACGTTTCCAACTGTTGAATGGAAAATGGAAGTTCCATTGGTCTAAACAACCGGAAGATCGTCCGATGAATTTCTTCAAACCGAATTATAGTGTGGCTGATTGGGATGAGATACCCGTACCGTCCAACTGGGAAATGTTGGGATATGGAACCCCAATCTATACGAATATAACCTATCCGTTCCGAAACAACCCGCCGTTTATTCAACCTCAGAAGAAATATACGGTTCTGAATGAGCCTAATGCTGTTGGATCTTATCGTCGTGACTTCACTATTCCGAAGGACTGGAAGGATAAGGAAATCTTTATCCATTTCAATGGTGTATACAGTGCCATGTATGTATGGGTAAATGGTAAAAAAGTTGGTTATAGCCAGGGTGCAAGTAATGATGCTATCTTTGATATTACGAAATATGCGAAGGTAGGTTCGAACACATTGGCTGTTGAAGTCTATCGTTGGAGTGACGGTAGCTATCTGGAAGACCAGGATATGTTCCGTTTGAGCGGTATTCATCGTGATGTTTACCTCGTTGCTCAGACCAAGTTACGTGTACGTGACCTCTTCTTGACAGATGAATTCTCATCTTCTTTAGACAAAGCTACGTTGAATATAGCAAGCACAGTCAAGAACAATGGAAAGAATGCAGGAGGTGCTGTCCGCGTAACCTTGTTAGACACAAAGGGTAACGTGCAAGGTACGGTAACAACAGAGACTGGTACGATTGCCGCCAATCAAGAGGCTGTTGTTAACGGGAAGATTGACCTGGCCAACCCACAATTATGGAGTGCCGAGGTTCCTTATCTCTATACTGTAAATATTGAACTGTTGGATGCATCAGGAAATGTTCTTGAGGCAACTACCCAAAAGCATGGTTTCAGAAAAGTCGAAATTAAAAACAAGAAAGTTTATGTGAACAATCAATTGGTGCTCTTCAAGGGTGCTGACCGTCATGAGATAGATCCTATCGATGGAAAGGCTATCTCTGTAGCAATGATGACAAAGGATATCCTGCTTTATAAACAGTTCAACTTGAATACCATTCGTATGAGTCACTATCCGAACGATCCGAAGATGTATGCACTTTGTGATTATTATGGACTCTATGTGATGGATGAGGCAGATCAGGAATGTCATGGTAATCAATCTATCAGTAACAATCCGGAATGGGAGATTGCTTATGTGGATCGTGCTGTTCGGATGACACAACGTGATAAGAACCATCCATGCGTCGTATTCTGGTCATTAGGTAATGAATCGGGTAAAGGATGTAATATTGTAGCTGAATATAATGCTATCAAGAAGATAGACCAAAGTCGTCCAATCCATTATGAAGGACAGAATGAGGTGGCTGATATGGATTCAAGAATGTATCCTTCTATCGAAGCAATGATGAAGCAAGATCAGGAACAGACAGATAAACCTTATTTCCTTTGTGAGTATGCTCATGCTATGGGTAACGCCATCGGTAATTTGGAGGAATATTGGGATTATATTGAGAATAAATCACAGCGAATGATTGGCGCCTGCATCTGGGATTGGGTTGATCAAGGTATTATCAGATATGGTGAGGACCCAACACATTTCTATTATGGTGGTAGCTTCGGTGATTTCCCAAATGATAATAACTTCTGTCTCAATGGTATCATTACTCCAGATCGTAAGGTTACACCTAAATTGCAGGAGGTGAAGAAGGTTTACCAGTACATGGAATTTAAATACCAGGGTGATGGCAAGTTGACTATCAAGAATAAGTATGACTTCTTGAACCTGAATAACTTCGGTTTATATTATAAGTTTATCGTAAATGGTAAGGAGAGTGCATACAAACACTTGGCTTTGCCTTCATGTGCTTCTGATCAAATTGTTACGGTAAATGTCGATGTTCCTTCAATCAATGCAAAAGAGGATGTATATATGATTGTTGAGGCTCGATTGAATGAGGATTGCATCTGGGCTAAAGCTGGTCATGTGGTAGCAAATGAGCAATTTGCTTTGAATGAAGCAAAGTTGGAGTGGGCTACAGTTCAGACGTCTGATGAGCTGGAAGGTTTTGCTGAAGAGAATCGTTATGTACACATCCGCAATGCAAAGGTAGAAGTTGTATTCGATAATAAATCTGGTCGGATGTTGGCTTATCGTTATAATGGCATGAGCCTGTTGCAAGGTCAAGAAGGTCCGGCTTTGAACACTTATCGCTCTATTGATAATGATAAACGTGAATGGTATGATACGACAATGAAGTTGAAAGGTTTCAACTGGAAGTTGGCCGCAGACAAGCATTCTGCTACTGTTACAATAAAGTTGGATGCGGTTACTCCGACTTGTACGATTCCACATGCTATCACTTATGTTGTATATGCAAACGGTACAGTAGATGTCGATGCATCCTTTGAAACAACGAAAGAATTCAATCTACCGCGCCTTGCTTTGCAAATGGGAATCAATGGATCATTCGAGAACCTTCAATGGTATGGTCGTGGACCGATTGAAAACTATCAGGATCGTAAGAATGCTGCTTTCGTAGGATTATACAATTCAACCGTTAAGAACATGCGTGAACACTATGTACGCTCACAGTCTATGGGAGAACGTACAGATACTCGTTGGCTGACTTTAACCAACGGTGCTGGTAAAGGCTTGAAGATTACGGCAAAAGGAATGTTCGACTTCTCTGCACTTCATTATTATGATAAGGAAATATGGCTGGCTAAGTACAATCATGTGCTTGATGAAATCGAAGTTCCACAAGTTGTTCTGAATTTGGATTGTATTCAGAGAGGTATTGGTAATGGTAGTTGTGGTCCTGGTCCTCGTCCAAAATATGAAATCCAGAAAGAACATACCTATCAATACGCCTTCCGCATGGAACCGATCTAATACCATTTAGAATGAATGTTATGAAAAAAGCAAAAGTATTTTTCGTAATGCTGTTCTTTATAGTGACAGCATCGATAGGTGCCAATGTACCATTGATTGGTGGTCAGGTAATCATAGAACCGGGTCAGTCGGATGCTCAGATTGAACATTGGTTTAAGATTATGCACGACAATGGGATGAATGTTACTCGAATAAGAATGTTTGAAGAGTACATGCATGTAGGTGACCAATGGGATTTTACCTTGTTTGATAAAGCATTCAAGGCGGCAGAGAAATATAACATTAAGGTATTTGCAACCCTTTTTCCATCTACACCGAACAACTCTATTGGAGGATTCAAGTTTCCGTTGGATGATGCTCATGAACGTCAAGTAGCAGTATATATTGAAAAGACGGTCAATCATTATAAGAACTTCAAATGTCTGTTAGGTTGGGTTTTGATGAATGAACCAGGTATGGGTGGCGAATTGCCTAAAACAGACTATACAAAGCGTAAGTTCAATGAATGGAAACAGCAACAGACGGAGCCGGCTTATCAGAGTAAGGGCTACACCAAGTTGGTCAACTTTGATGAGGAAAGATTCCTCGTTGACTATACAACATGGTACCTGGGATGGCTTGCCAATGAAATCAAGAAGTATGACAACAATCACGAAATGCATGTGAACAATCATCAGATCTATGATAATGTTGCTGAATATGATTTCCCTGCTTGGAGGCCCTATCTGACTTCTTTGGGAGCATCTGCTCATGCAAGTTGGCATTTCCGTTATTTCCAACGCAAACAGTATCCGATGGCTATGCTTGCTAACTGTAGTATTATCCGTTCTGGTGCTGGGGAACTGCCATTCTGGATTACAGAACTTCAGGGAGGGAACAATACGTATTCCGGTTACCAACCTTTCTGCCCGACAGCCGAAGAGATTACTCAGTGGATGTGGAGCAGTATCGTTTCTGGTGCACAAGGAATTATCTTTTGGAGTCTGAATCCTCGCTCCATTGGCGAAGAATCAGGCGAATGGGCTTTGCTTAATTTCCAGAATCAACCTTCCGACCGCTTCGAAGCAGCTTCAAAGATAGCTTTGTTCATGAACAAGAATAAAAAGATTTTCGAAGATATCAGGCCTTTTGAACCTGAGGTTGACATCCTTTACATTCGAGAATCTTTATGGACAGAGCGTAAGATTCAATACGGAGACTTGGACGACGACAAGTATGAAGGAAGACATAAAGGTGGTGTGATGAAATCAGTATTGGCTTTCTATGAGATGCTACTCGAGAATGGTGTTAATGCCTCTATTGCTGAAATCAATGAATACGATTGGAATAAAAAGGATTACAAAGGAAAGACTATTATCATTCCAAATCAAATCACCCTTCCTTCCACTCAGTGGGAACGTCTTCGTCAATTTGTAAAGAAAGGTGGTAAGTTGATTGTCGAGGGCTTGACTTCTTTCTACGATGAGAACATGCTTTGCCTATTCCAAACAGGTTTCCCATTGGAAGATGTGTTTGGTGGTAGCTTGCAAGAAACGAAATGTGAGCCAGGTAATTTTATCATGCAATTCGGATCGGAGAAAGTAACTACCCATCTTTGGAAGGGATATATCTATAATTTGAAAGGTAAGGTATTGGCAAACGAAGGCAATAAGATTATAGCTACTCGCCATCAGTTTGGAAATGGAGAAGTGGTATGGATACCTTCACTTATTGGCTTAGGTGGCCGTCGTGTTGGTGATTACAATCCGTTATCAAATATCATCTTGAAGGAGATTTCGAAGATTTCTAATCAGCGGTTTAGAAAATGCTATGCTGATATTTATATGCAGTCGTTCAGGAGTGGAAAGAATGAATACGCATTGGTTATCAATAAAAGTGGAAGACAACAAAACGTTGAGTTGAACGCGCCCGCTTCAAAGTTGATTTATTCAGATAAGAATGGACGATTCTCAAGGAGTTTATTGACGCTTCATCCTGAAGAATGTATGATCATCCAATGGAAGTAAACATAAAATTGTGATAATATAAAAAGGACGTGTTCAATACACGTCCTTTTTATTTCCCATATAATTTATTGATTAAATCACTTCTACCTATTCGTTTGAGCTCTTGAATGATTGCTCGTCGTTCTTCGGGCTTATACCAGAAAAAGAACATTCGTTGAGCCAATTTTTCTTTCGGAGAACGTGCGGAGAATATTCGTTCTAAGGTATAAGGATGGAATCCAGTGTACCATGCTTCGGTAGCAACGGTCATTGGAGTGGGGGTGAAATCCTGAACTTGTTCCAGATGAAAATCCAGGTTCTTGGTAATCACAGCAAGTTCTGCCATATCTTCTTCGGTACATCCTGGATGACTACTGATAAAATATGGGATTAACTGTTGGTTCAGATGATGTTCCTGATTGATGCGGTCGAAAGTACGTTTGAACTGATAGAACTGACTGAACGACGGCTTTCGCATAATATATAAAACCTTGTCGCTGGTATGCTCAGGAGCAACTTTTAATCGTCCACTAACATGATTAACTATAAGTTCTTTCGCATATTGTGCGTTAGCCTTGTTGATTTCAGGATCTTTTGAAACATGTTGGATAAGGTCGTATCGAACACCACTTCCAATAAACGATTTCTTAATACCTGGTAGTGCATCTACCGCATGGTAGATATCAAGAATAGGACGATGATCCGTGTTTAGGTTCGGACAGACTTCGGGATGAATACAGGAAGGACGCTTACATTTCTGGCATGCTTTGATGTTGCGTCCGTGCATACCATACATATTTGCACTCGGACCTCCCAAATCACTAATGTAACCTTTGAAATCAGGCATGTCAATAATCTGCTTTACTTCTTTCAATATACTTTCTTTACTACGACTGACAATAAATTTCCCCTGATGAGCCGAGATAGTACAGAATGCACATCCACCGAAACATCCTCGGTGCATATTGACGGAGAATTTAATCATATCGTATGCAGGAATGCGTTTCCCTTTATATTTAGGGTGGGGCATACGCGTATAAGGAAGGTCAAACGACGTATCCAATTCACCCTGTGACATTGGTGGATAAGGAGGATTTACGACAACGGTTTTATTATCCACATCTTCTAATATACGTGAAGCCGTATATTTGTTCGATTCCTCTTCGATGATGCGGAAGTTCTCTGCTTCATAACGTTTGTTTTTCAAACAAGCCTCATGTGAATGTAGTACGATATCAGTAGGATGATCGGGGAGAGGAGCAAGGGGAGTACCTTTCTCAATCAAATAGACGGTTTGTAAGATGTCGTGAGGAACGGTCGTTGGATCAGCTTTCAGACGATTCGCCAGTTCTGTCATCGGCTTTTCCCCCATTCCATAAATCAGAAGATCTGCACCTGAGTCGATAAGAATTGGCTTCTTGACAGTATCTTGCCAATAATCGTAATGTGTTAGTCTACGCAATGAGCCCTCTATGCCACCTAAAATGACAGGTACGTCGGGAAATAGTTTCTTGAGTATTTTTGAATATACAATGCTTGGATACTCGGGACGCAAGTCATGGCGACCGTCAGGTGTATAAGCATCCTCTTTTCGAAGTCTTTTATTTGCCGTATATTTGTTGACCATGCTGTCCATACACCCAGGCGACACACCAAAAAACAAACGAGGACGACCTAGCTTCTTGAAATCACGTAAGTCGTCCCGCCAATTTGGCTGAGGTACAATGGCAACCTTAAGTCCCTGTGCCTCCAATAGTCGTCCAATCACAGCAGCCCCAAAAGAAGGGTGGTCAACGTATGCATCTCCACTGAAGAGTATAACATCCAGTTCGTCCCATCCTCTCAGTTCCACTTCCTTTTTGGTCGTGGGCAGCCAGTCGGTCAGTTTATATTCCTTCAAATCTCTTTTATAGTTCTGTTGTTGGAGCATCAGATTTAGGCTGATTCTTCCAATCAGAGTATAGTTTAACTAGATTTTTCAGTCCTAATGCTTTCATGTTATCATGATAAATAACGTTGATGCACAAGTCCAGTAAATCTTTACAGTTTCCTTCAATGCCTACGATTAAAGATCGAATATTCAGTTTTAGTTTCTCCAAAACCGATTCATCGATGATGCCGTTGCTGTCAACGAGTTGTTCGAACAATGCATACTTTTCAATTGTCTGTAGGTTCTCTTCGGTAATCGTTATCGTTCTTGTTCCCGAAGCATTTGTTTGTATGGAATACATAATAATTTGATTTATTCGATAGCAAAATTTTGGGGATATTTCCCTGTCCAACCCTTAAAGTAATCCTTTATTATCATCATGTCTTTTTCCAGATCTTCACATGGCTGAATAATCTTCTCAGCTATAACCGTCTTAAGTTTATAGTCTATAGCGATAAGTACGATAGGAACGTTAGCTCCTAGTGCGATATAGTAAAATCCCTTTTTCCATGTTGGATTCGCCTTCCGTGTACCTTCTGGTGTAATTCCCAAATGAAAGACTTGTCGTTTCTTAAACATCTCAATCATTTGTTCTACCGTAGAGGTCTTATGTGAACGATCGATAGGAATTCCTCCCATTCCTCTTAAGATAGGTCCCAGTGGCCAAAAGAACCAATCTTTCTTCATCATGAAATGTGCTTTCCAGCCATATTGATGAATAAAGAGTTCGCCTATGGCAAAGTCCCAATTGGATGTATGCGGAGCAATACAAATTACACATTTATCAGGTAAGTTAATGGTAATTTTTTCTTTCCAACCAAGGACCTGATGGTAGATAAACTGGAAGATTTTCCTCATTCTTTATCCTTATTGGAAGCCTTTTCTAGTTCGTTCGCAACAATCTCGATTTCTTTCTTCAAATCAGTCTCGATTTGTTTATAAAATCCTTTAACATTACCCGGCTCTGTATGACTGATACGTGGAATAAGGTTCAACACACGTTGGATAGCTTCAATGATTACTTCGCGATTAACACCTTCTACCAAACTTGCTACGAAAAGATCACCTGCAATGTAAGAGATGCTTTTCTTCAGATTTTTTCTACTTGCCATAATTTATGTTTTAAGCGTTTATCCAATAAATTGCTGTAAAGATAGTGCTTTTTTCTTAGTCTCGTTTTTATATTTCCGAAAAAAAAGCGAAATTTGCATTGCTTATAATAAAAGAAAGATTTTTGTTTTAAAATAGGAAAGAAATATGACAACTAAAAGTGCATTACACATTGCAAGAGCAAGTTACCAACCAAAGCTTCCAAAAGCTTTATTAGGTTCGGTAAAAGTGAAAGAAGGAGAAGCTACAAAGTCTGTTGCTGATCAGGAAGAAATCAAGGCTTTATTCCCGAATACTTACGGTATGCCATTGATTCAACTGGTTGAGGGTGAGAAGAAAGAGTATCCTGCTTTTAATGTTGGCGTTATCCTTTCAGGTGGACAGGCTCCTGGTGGACATAATGTCATTTCAGGTATCTTTGATGGTATTAAGAAGCTCAATAAGGACAGCAAGCTTTATGGATTCTTGATGGGACCGAGCGGATTGATTGACCATCATTATATGGAATTGACAGCTGAGTTGATCGATGATTATCGTAATACCGGTGGTTTTGATATGATTGGTTCTGGACGTACTAAGCTGGAGACAGAGGAACAATTCGAGAAAGGTTTGCAGATTATCCGTGAATTAAATATCAAGGCTATTGTTATTATTGGTGGTGATGACTCAAATACAAACGCATGTGTATTGGCTGAGTATTATGCAGCTAAGAAATATGGTGTTCAAGTAGTTGGTTGTCCGAAAACCATTGACGGTGACTTGAAGAACAACATGATTGAGACTTCATTTGGTTTCGATACTGCAACCAAGACTTATTCTGAGGTTATTGGTAACATTGAACGTGACTGTAATTCAGCTCGTAAATACTGGCACTTCATCAAGGTGATGGGTCGTTCTGCTTCTCATATCGCTTTGGAGTGTGCTTTACAAGTTCAACCAAATGTTTGTTTGATCTCTGAAGAAATTCAAGAAAAGAACATGACCTTGGATGATGTTGTAACTTATATCGCAAAGATTGTTGCTGCACGTGCTGCTGAAGGAAATAACTTTGGTACAGTGTTGATTCCAGAAGGTTTGATCGAGTTTATTCCTGCTGTAAAACGTCTTATCAGTGAGTTGAATGATTTCTTGGCTAAGAATGGCGAGGAGTTTGCTTCAATTGAGCGTAACAAACAACGTGAATACATTATCTCTAAGTTGTCTAAGGAAAATGCTGAAATCTATGCTTCTCTTCCTGAAGAAGTTGCTCGTCAGCTCTCATTGGATCGTGATCCTCATGGAAATGTACAGGTTTCTTTGATTGAGACGGAGAAATTATTAAGCAATATGGTGGCTACAAAGTTGGCTGCATGGAAGAAGGAAGGTAAATATGTTGGTAAGTTTGCTGCTCAACATCATTTCTTCGGTTATGAAGGTCGTTGCGCTGCTCCTTCTAACTTTGATGCTGATTATTGCTATGCATTAGGTTATACAGCTGCTCAACTGATTGCCGAAGGCAAGACTGGTTATATGGCTTCTGTTCGTAATCTGACAGCACCTGCTGCTGAATGGGTTGCCGGTGGTATTCCTATTACAGCCATGATGAACATGGAACGTCGTAATGGTAAGATGAAACCTGTTATTCAGAAGGCATTGGTAGAGTTGGATGGTGCTCCTTTCAAAGCTTTTGCAGCACAAAGAGAAGCCTGGGCAAAGGAAACAGCATATATTTATCCTGGTCCAATCCAATATTTTGGTCCGTCAGAAGTATGTGATCAGCCGACCAAAACCTTACAATACGAACAGGCTAAGTAAGTCGGTTATCATTTTGAATGATTATAATAAAAAGGTACGTCATTCACTTTGTCTAGAAATGAATAGACGTACCTTTCTCTTTTATAAAAAACGAATTGAAAATATTGTCACACAAATCAAGCACTGGTAAAGTTCGCAGAAAGAAATCGACAAGGCCGACAAGTAAGTCGTCGAAAAGGAACAGAGGCCGGAGGAAGAAGACATCACGTCAGATGCCTAAAGGATTGTTTTATGCTGTGACAATACTATTGTCGATAGTCTTTTTGGCTTTATTCTATTATTTCTTTATCCGTCCATTCTCTTATCGTTGGAAACCATGCTATGGTTTAAAGGCTTATGGTATTTGTATGCCATCTGGAAATTATGTTCATGGAATAGACCTTTCTCATTATCAAGGAACGATTCGATGGAAACAGTTGGCAGAAGTCAAAAAAGGACCTTTCCCTATTCAGTTTATGTTTGTCAAAGCGACGGAGGGTGGTGATTTGGAAGATAATATGTTCTCCTTGAATTTTGACTCAGCCAAGGCATATGGCTTTATTCGTGGAGCTTATCATTTCTTTAATCCTAAAACCGACCCTGTCAAACAAGCGAATTTCTTTATTAAGAATGTAAAGTTGGAAGATAATGATTTACCTCCCGTACTGGACATTGAACAAAAAGTAGATGATGAAGAATTGTTGCGTGACAATGTAAAGGTTTGGCTTAAATTGATAGAGAAACATTATAAGAAAAAACCGATTATCTACGCCTCATATCGTTATAAAACACGATACCTAAATGATTCCACTCTTAACAGTTATCCATATTGGATTGCGCATTATTATGTGGACAGCGTTCAATACCAAGGTCAATGGAAATTTTGGCAACATACGGATATAGGAACATTGCCAGGCGTTAAGGAAAAAGTAGATCTTGATGTATTTAATGGCACAATCGATGAGTTACGTGCCTTGACTCGTTAAACTGAAATCAACTCATTTTCTCGAATTTTGCGACTATCCAATGATTGTATTCTTTGTGATAGAGATATATCATTCCTAAGCTTTCAGCTTTTCTTTGAATCATTGGAAGATCTTCTTCATAAAATCCACTCATGACGAGAATTGAATGAGTGCGCATGCAGTCTGCATATGCGGGCATATCGTTTAATAAGATGTTCCGATTGATGTTTGCGAGAATCAGGTCAAAAGATTCTCTTCCTTTTAGAAGGCTTGCGTCTCCCCATTCTACATTGATATTATTCAAATGGTTCAGTTCAACATTTAAGCGTGCGTTATTAACACTCCACTCATCAATATCAATAGCTGTTACATGGGCCGCACCACGCATGGCGGATAAGATACCTAAGATGCAAGTGCCACATCCCATATCCAGAACTGTTTTCCCCGTTATGTCAGTATCGAGAAGTTCACGGATTATACCTTGTGTGGTCTCATGATAACCTGAACCAAAAGCCATTTGTGGGTTGATGACAATATCATAAGTTGTATGGGGAATATTGGTGTGAGCTGTACTGTGTACACAACATTTGTCTTCAATGACAATCGGTTGAAAAACGTGCTCTTCCCATTCTTTGTTCCAGTTTTGATATGCTGCTTGTTCTATTGTATATGAAATCTTTGTGTCGGGAAATGGAAAATCGAATATGATGTCTTTAAGTGCATCTTCATTCAATAGCGTATCTTGGATGTACGCCTTCAAACCTCCTTCAAATTCTGTGAAACTTTCAAATCCGAGTTCTCCTGCCATTGCGGCAAGCACGTCAGCTTTATCTGTGCTATAAGGTTGAATAGAAAATGTTACTTCAATGTATTTCATACCTGAATTTTTAAAAAGGTATATTATAGCACAGATTAAAATTGTATGAAATGATTAGTTATCCTTTACAGCGATACATTCCATTTCAATCAGCCATTCTGGTCTGCAGACTTTTGCTTGGACAATGATGTATGGAATAGTCGGGTAGTGGGATTTCATATACTCTTCTGTGGCTTGATAATCCGAGATGTCGCGTAGATAGATAATGAAATAGTTGATATCATCCATCGAAGCACCGCCTTCTTGGAGTAGGGCATTGATATTCTCTAACAAACGGTCAGTCTGTTTCTTTAAGTTACCCAAATAGATGACATGACCATATTTGTCAATGCTGGCTGTTCCTGAGATAAAATATATCTTCTTATCCGGCAAGGTGAGACGAGTGCCCCGTTCAAAGGAAACTCCATATTCGTGAGTCGGACTAAGATGATCGAGTGCTTTCAAGTACAGTTTGTCATGTTCGTCAATCTCAGGATAAGTCAGGAAATCCATGGCCACGAAAGCGTTGCGAATATGAGAATTACCACCAATACCTGTACTTGCTATAAAATGAGTGTCAATGGATAGACCATAACGTTGGAACACATCATTTCTAGCTTTAACAACGCCGCCATAGTTGTTATCTATGTCACTGACATAGATCCAAGTGCGGACACAATGTTTCTTCATGTCTAAACCAGCCTCTTTGAGCAGCTTAATGTATTTCTCAAAGAGCATCATTGTCTCAAGGTATGAGTTGTTGCACTTCGCTTCTTCCTCGGTCAGTCTAAGTGAATGGAACAAGAACGGGACTTTAGAGTCGGAGGTCTTGATGAGCACAGATAATTTGGAGCAATCTAATGGAGTTTGCTCAACTATTGTACATGCAGTTTTGGAAAGAATGTCTTGATAGAGTTCAGATTCTATCAATTGTTGATATTGATTTTGAGCATCACTAAGGAATATCTTACAATAATGAAGGGCTCTCCCTTTCTCTTCTTCTTCTGAAAGATATTTTAATAATGTGTGGTGCAGTTGCTGTATTCTCTCTTGAAAAGCACCTTCAGGTTTACAATTAAAAATAATGTATTGATCCATTCTTTCCTATTTTCTTTTAATTTTGCAAAGATATATCTTTTTCTTTAATAAATATCACTTTTTTAGCAAAATACTCATAAATAGGTATGTAGTTAAATTAATTGAACCATAAAATGCATGCTATTAGGTTAAACTTGTACCTATTTGAAAGTTTGTCTCAAAGCAATTTTTTTAACTGGTCGTCTAGCAGTACAAAAGATCTTGTTTTAGTTCTCACTTAAAAAAAATAATTCTAATGTAAAAATAAAATTAAAATGTGAAACCGTAGGGCTCATTATACTTATTGTTTTTTATCTTTTCTCCTAAATAATATGATAGTTATGTAGTATAGTCTATTTTAATGGTGAAAAAAAACACTATTTTATATCAATTAGATTATTTAAAATAGCCATTTTGTGCTATTCTAAAACGCCTTTTAAAGTTTTAAAACAATTTGACCAACAAAAAAATGAAAGAATTTATCTACTTAAAAAAATAATTGTATATTTGTCATTAAATCTAATACTTTTTCAATCAAAAGTCTGTTGATTGATATAAATATTAAGTAAGATATAAGGAAGAATATTTTGAGAAGTTCAAATATTATTGTTAACAACTTTAATCAACATTGTATGAAAAACAATCTTCTGCCGAGTAGCTCTACTCGGTTGGGTCAATTCCTTAAGAATACAGGATTGGCTTTGTGTTTGATTGCAGGTGGTATTACTGGAGTTTTTGCCAATAATGGCACATTTGATGCAATCTCTGTAGTTCAACAATCAATTTCAGTTAGAGGTCAAGTTGTAGACCAGGCAGGTGAGCCTGTTATTGGTGCGAACATCTTGGAAAAGGGTACTACAAATGGTACAATTACTGATCTTGATGGTAATTTTACATTAAGTGTGAGACCAAATGCAACATTGGTAATCTCTTACATTGGTTACACAACCAAAGAAGTTGCAGTTAACAACCAACGTACTTTGAAAGTAACTTTGTCAGAGGATTCTGAAGCTTTGGAAGAAGTCGTAGTTATCGGTTACGGTACCGTTAAGAAAGCTGACTTAGCAGGTGCTGTTTCTGTTGTAGACAACAAGGCTTTCCGCGATCAACCTATTAATGATGTGTCTGAGACTTTGCAAGGTCGCCTTGCCGGTGTTCAGGTTGAGTCTTCTGGTGTACCGGGTGGTTCTGTAAAGATCCGTGTCCGTGGTGCCAACTCAGTGAACAAGAGCAATGACCCGTTGTATGTCGTTGATGGTATCGTTCGTGAATCAGGTCTGGAAGGTTTGAACTCTGATGATATTCAAGCTATTCAGGTTTTGAAGGATGCTTCTTCAACAGCTATCTACGGTTCTCGTGGTTCTAACGGTGTTGTTTTGATTACTACTAAGAAGGGTCGTGCAAACGAGCCTCAAATTACTTTCGATGCTCAGATCGGTGCATCATCCATGTATAAGACTTATGATTTGATGGATGCTTACGAGTATGCTCAAGCTTATATGGATGTAAACAGCAACCCGAATGCTTTCTCTCAAGAAGAATTAGCTTCTTATAAGAATGGTGGTGGTATCGACTGGCAAGACACTATGTTCCGTACTGCTTGGACTCAGAACTATCGTTTAGCAGTTTCTGGTGGTTCAAAGGAAACTCAGTATCGTATTTCAGGAAACTACATGAATCAGCAAGGTATCTTCGTTTATAATGATAACAAACGTTATAACGTACGTACCAACATTTCTGCTGATGTAGCAAAATGGTTGCATGTTACTGCTGACGTAAACGCTTCTCGTAACGAGCGTACAGGTGGCGGTAGCTTCGGCGCTGGTAAGGGTAATCCTGTTTGGCAGGTTGTCAGCTATTCTCCATCTATGTCAATGTTCGATCCTGACGGTGTGACTTACGCATACGATAAGTTCAACTCTATCGCTCGTAACCCATTGGGTCTTGCTAAGTTGAATGGTGGTAATAACATTGCTAACATCTTTAATGGTATGATTGACTTGCGCTTCAATATCGTTAAGGGTTTGACTTTCACTTCTACAAACGGTATCGACTATAGAGATTTCAAGTCTTACGGTTTCTCTTCAACTAAAGTTGAATCACAGAGTAGTATGTCAAATAACGATACTCAGCGCGTACAATACCAGTCTTCAAACAACTTGACTTACATTGGTCAATGGGGTAAGCATGGTTTGACTGCAACTGCAGTATTTGAGGCTACAAAGAATGAATCTAGAGCAATGGGTATTTCTGGTACTAACCTTCAGACTGAAAGTGTAGGTTACTGGAATGTCAGCTTGGCTGCTTCTCGTTCAGAGTCTAACAGCTATACTGCATGGTCTTTGCTGTCAGGTGTAGGTCGTGTAATGTACAACTTTGATAACCGTTATATGGTTACTGGTACGTTCCGTGCCGATGGTTCTTCAAGATTTGCTAAGAAGAAATGGGGTTACTTCCCATCAATCGCATTTGCTTGGAACTTGAGTAACGAAAGCTTCATGAAAGATGTGAAGTCTATTCAAGATGTGAAGATTCGTGCCAGCTACGGTATCGTAGGTAGCCAGGCTATCAGCCCATACGACACATTAGGTATGCTTTCTTCAGCTCAATACGGTTATGGTGGTTCAAGTAACTATCCTGGTTACTGGTTGAATAGTTTGGCAACTCCTGATTTGACTTGGGAAAAGACCAATCAGTTTGACCTTGGTTTGGAATTCAGTATTTTGAATCGTGCATTGAGCTTCACATTCGACTACTACAACAAGAAGACTACGGATGCTTTGCTTCGCAAGCAGATTCCTAACTACGATGGTGGTGGTACTTACTGGGTAAATGCCGGTGAAATTTCTAACAAGGGATTTGAGTTTGCTATCACAGCTCGTCCGTTCCAAGGTGGCAAGTTCCAATGGAACTCTACTTTGACTGGTACTTATAATAAGAATAAGGTGCTTGACTTAGCAGGTGACGAATACATCTCAGGTGCTACTCCTGCATCAGGTATGATCGCTGACGATGGTGTAACAAGAGCTCAAGTTGGTTATCCTATTGGTATTTTCTATCTGTATGATTGGAAGGGTATCGACAAGTCAACAGGTGATAACATCTATGCTGATACAAACAACGATGGTAAGGTTGACTCTAACGACCGTATCCTGATTGGTAAAGCTACTCCAGACTGGACATTCGGTTGGAACAACCAATTCTCTTACAAGAACTGGGATTTGAACCTCTTCTTCAATTCATCATTTGGTGCTAAGCGTTTGAACATCGTTCGTTTCGGTGGATCTAACCGCGTTGGTGACTCTCGTTTCATCACCTTGAAAGATGCTTATTACAACAACTGGGATAAGAATCCTTCAAATCCTGAATATGCTTCTTTGACAAGTGCAACAAGCCAAAAGTATCCAAACTCAACTCAATATTTGGAAAGTGCTGACTACTTGCGTCTGCAGAACATCAGTTTGTCTTATACGTTGAGAAAGAGTGTTACGAAGTTTGCTAATATCCGTTTGTCTCTCAGCTGCCAGAACTTGTTTACAATCACTGGTTACAGTGGTTTGGACCCAGCAGCTTATTCATTCTCAAGCGGTCATGCTGATGTGAACAGTGGTATTGATATGGGTGGTTACCCAACTCCACGTACAATTACATTTGGCGCAAAATTTGATTTCTAATATATAAGATTATACAGTTATGAAAAATAAAATATTTTTAGGATGTTTGCTCGCATTCTCTTTGTTTGCAACATCATGTAGCGACTTCTTGGATGAGGATCCTAAAGGTAAATTATCTGCTGATAATTACTTTACCTCCCAAAACGACCTCGATATGGCTGTAACAGCTCTTATGAGAAAGGTCAATGATGTCTCGAATAATACGAACCCGTGGGGTGCTTCTTGGATGGGTGATGACTTGACTACACACCCAGCAAGTAACAAGCAGGCTTACGCACAATTCGACCGCTTCGTTCCAGTTGATGATAACAAGACTGTGACTGCAAAATGGAATTCTGATTATGCAGTTATCAAGGCTGCCAACTATTTGATCATGAACGTGGATAATACTCCAGTTTCTGACGAAGAGAAGAAAATTGCCTTAGGTCAGGCTCACTTCTGGAGAGCATACTGGTATTTTGACTTGGTACGTACATTTGGTCCAATTCCTATCAACTTGGATAATACTATTTCTCAGGAAACTCCGTTGTCAAGTGTACAAGAAGTGTACAGCTTAATCCTTTCTGATTTGGAATATTGTGTTGCTAATCTTCCAACTAGCTATTCAAAAGCTCCTCGTTTGTATGAAGGTGCTAATGCTTATATCACAAAACAAGCTGCTATGTCAACTATGGCTTGTGTTTATCTGAATATGGCTGGCTGGCCTTTGAAACAAACTGATAATTATGCAAAAGCTGCAAGTATGGCTAAGCAGGTTATCGACGGCTGTAATGCAGGAACATATGAATATAAATTGTGTCCTGAATACAAACAGGTTTACTCTTTGAGCAACAACTACAACAATGAGACTATCGTTGGTGTAAACAAGAACCGTGCATTTACTTGGTCACAAGATAATGAAACTGGTTTCAGTAACATTTTCGAATCCCAAGGTGGTTGGGGTGACGGTTGGGGTACTTACAGCTTCTGGAAAGAATTCCCAGAAGGCGCTCGTAAGGACGCTACTTTCATGCCGAAAATCATGGTATTGGTTGGTGGTTTCAAGGGTGAATTGCATAACTTCTGGGATACAGATGCTGAAGGTAACTTTATCATCTCAGAGGCTCACCCAGCATATCAGATTTTCTGTGCATCTGGTAATGGTACAGCTGACTTTGATTATACCTATGCTGCTAATGTGAAGATTGACCACGCTTGTACTCAACAACGTGTTCGTCACATGCGTTATTCAGAACTTCTGTTATGGTATGCTGAGGCTTCAACTCGTGCAACTAACTCTGTAAGTGCTCAAGCTCTTGACTGCTTGAATCAAGTTCGTGTACGTGCAGGTGAAGAACCTATCAGCGAAGGCGAATTAAGTGCTGCTGAGTTTGCTGACCTTTGTGTAAAAGAACATGGTTGGGAAATTGCAGGTAACTGGATGGCTTGCCAAACTCGTCGTTTCGATGAACAACGTATGGAATTGTTTGCTCAGGCATGGGCACAACGTCAAAAGGATCATGATACTGGTGTTGAGGTTGCTCCTGGTGTAATCTTGAAAGAGACATTGGCTCCTTCAGGTTCATTCTCTGAGGCTGCAATCTATGCTCCATATCCTTCAACAGATGTTAGCTTGAACCCTGGTCTGAAGAGATAATATACACTTTTATAAAGGGCTTTGGTTTTTCCAAAGCCCTTTTTTACCTTATAATATTCTCCTTAATCATAAAAAGATTAATTTTGTGAGAATAATTATCATAAAATGAAAATAGGTTATTATATCTCCATTCTAATATCTTTCTTTTTTATTGCTTGTCAATCACATCAGGAAGCAAAAAGTTCTTTGTATACATACCCAGAAATCTTCCCGGATTACAAGGATGTAACCATACCATCAAGCATTTCTCCATTAAATTTTAGCGTAAAAAACGCAAAGGAGATGCGTGTGGATGTTAAAGAGCAGAATGGTACCGTTACATCTTTCTACGGGAAAAAATATGTTGCTTTCCCAAAAAGGAAGTGGTTTGACATCTTAGAAAAAAACAATAATAGTTTTATTGAATTATCCGTTTCTGTTTGGAATGAACTGCATCCGGAAGGTATCAAATACAAACCTTTTTCTATTCATATCTCATCGGATGAGATAGATCCGTATATTGCTTATCGTTTGATTGAACCGGGCTATGAAAGTTGGAATCGCATTGAGCTTTGTGAACGGGAACTGTCATCATTTTCAGAACATGCTTTTGTTAGTAACCGAATGGCAGAAAATGCGTGTCTGAATTGTCATTCCTTTTTAAACTATTCTCCTGATACTTATCTTTTCCATGTTCGTGGGAAAAATGGTGGTACTGTTATATATCAGAATCATTCAGCCAAGAAAGTCGATCTTACTAAACTGCCTCTAGGTCGTCAAGGTGTTTATCCGATGTGGCACCCAGACGGTCGATTTGTGGCGTTCTCTTCTAATTCTACTTTTCAGGTTTTCTTCCATCAGGGAGAACAGCCGATTGAAGTTTTTGATCAAAGTTCGGATTTGATTTTATATGATACTCAAGCGAACTTGACATCAACGAACCCGCTGATAAGTCAAGACTCTATTTTTGAGACTTTCCCTGCATGGGCTCCTGATGGAAAAAGTCTATACTTCTCAGCTGCTAAATCGGGTATTGTTCCTGATAGTGTGAAAAACATTCATTATGGTATTATGAAAATCGATTTCGATGCCCAGACCGGACAGTTTGGAGATCAATTGAAGACCATCTATCAAGCAACCGACTCGACAAGTGCGTCATGGCCTCGTATCTCACCGGATGGAAAATACTTGTTATATACTCAAGCATCTTGTGGTACGTTCCCAATTTGGCACAAAGACGCTGATTTGAAGATGATTGATTTGGAAAGTGGGGAAGAGGTAGACACTAGTATTTTGAATAGTAGTGATTCAGACAGTTACCATTCTTGGTCTTCGAATGGGAAATGGATGATTTTCACCAGTCGAAGGATCGATAGTCGGTACACTCGTGTATTCATTGCTCACTTTGATGGGAAGGGTCAATGGAGTAAACCGTTCTTGTTGCCACAAGCGGATCCGGAAAACAATACTACGCGGTTGAAATCGTATAATGTGCCTGAGTTTGTTAAAGGAGAGATAAGAACTTCTTATTCTACTTTTGGCTCTATTTTTAAACAGATGAAGAAATGAAACAGAAATATATTATTTTATTATCGCTCATCATAGCACCATTGATATTCTGTATCTGGTTCTTCTTCCCATATATGTTATGGGAGAAAGAAGCAACAAGTTTCTTTGTCTTTACACCCGATTATTTCCATTTGGTAATGGATGGGAAGGGCGGCATACCGGCATTAATAGGGAATTATCTGTTACAGTTCTATCGTTGGCCGCTTATAGGTGCTCTTTTACAGGCTCTTTTTCCGACAATCGTCTTATTGTCGGTCATGCATATCATACATCGTTTCCCTATTAGTAAGAAATGGTATTTCTTATCGTTACTTCCTGCATTATGGGTAGCGTGGAATCAATTTCAGGAAGAGTTCCTTACTGATTCGGTTTTGTATGCGCTTTTATCCATCTTAGCGGCTATTGTTATTGAAATTTGTTACCGATTTATAGGATGGAAATCAGAAGTAAATGAAAAGAAAAAAGTAAGCAAGAAAGAGAAATTATATTACTTGGTACCATGTTTGTTCTTTGTCGGTTTTGCTTTCTTTGTTCTGCAGAATAAACGTTTAAAGAAACAAGAGCGGAACTATAACATGGAGTATTTTGCTTATTCTGGTAGATGGAACAAATTGCTGGATCTTATCGGAAATGATGATAAGAATGAGATGAAAGATTTGTGCTATGTTACCTTGGCATTGAGTGAATCGGACATTTTAGGGGACCGACTTTTCCATTATCCGGTTAATTCGGAAGAGTATTTCCTGTTTATGGGTGATGCCTCGTTGCACGGAACTTTCTTTAATCAATTGTTCTATGAACATATCGGGGTATATAACCAAGCCATACATCAAGCCTTTCAGGAGGCAACCAAGTCGAAATATGGAATGAGTTTTCGGGTTCTTATGAATTTGATTCGCTTCAATATAGCCTTGGGCAATGAAAAGATGGCAAATAAATACATGGATATCTTGTCGCATGCATCTTGCTATGGCGATTGGATCGAATACCAGCGGAAAGAATTGGAAGTATCGTTGAAGAAGGAGCGGAAAATGGACGATGAAACCGTCTATATGACGAATGCTACGTTGAGTAATTTGTACAATATCGTTCAAGCGGGTAATATCAATATCCCATTGAACCATTATTATCTCTGTACATTGTTGATTAGAAAGAACTTGTTGGCTTTTACCAATCATTTGAGAGATAATTCTTATGTTTTGAAGAATGCCATACCTCAACATTATATGGAAGCATTGATTTTGGCAGACGCTTTAGGATTTAAAATAAAGGGATTGGATTTCCCAGATCTGCTTGTCCGTCAGTTCAATGAGTTCCAGTCGTTGATAGGAAAGAAAGATATGGCAATGATTCAAGCGAAGTATAAAAATACATATTGGTATAATTATTATTTTATGACTTTCCCGGACGATCCGTATCAGCCGTCTAATATGGTAAGTCACTAAAAAAAGTATCGTTTTCCCTTTTATTTTTTCGTGAGAATAGATATCTTTGGGTAATGAACATATAAGTTTTAATTTTTAATTAATAAATGATTAATTATGCAACTAAAGTCTAAATTAGTTCCCCTCATGTTTCTTTTTGCTGCCTTCCCTTTGATGGCGCAACAGGTTAATATGGGAATTGTTAAGGAAAAGATTCCAACCTATAAGATTGGAAATCCTGAGGTTGATCCTATTTTCTTTACGGGGCGCGTTTATCAAGGTGCAGAGGGATACATTTATCCGTATCCATTGTATGACGTGTTGACTGAAGAAAAGGTGGATAAAGAGTATGAGATCTTGCGGTTAGATAACCAATATGTGAATATTGGTGTTCTTCCTGAAATCGGAGGTCGTATCCTTCAAGCAACAGATCTTACCAACAATTATCACTTCTTCTATACTCAGACAGGTATTAAACCTGCTTTGATTGGTATGTTGGGCGCATGGCTTTCTGGTGGTGTTGAATGGAACATTCCTGACCATCACCGTGCAAGTAGTTACATGCCTGTCGACTACAAACTGGAAGAAAACAAGGATGGTAGTAAAACTGCTTGGGTAGGTGAAACAGAACTACGCCACCGTTTGAAATGGTCGGTTGGTATCACTGTTCATCCAAACCGTTCTTGGGTAGAAGCAAGAGTTAAAGTCGTAAACCCGACTCCAATGATTCAGTCTATGCTTTATTGGGCAAACGTATCTGTACACTGTAACGAAGAATATCAAGTTATATTCCCACCCGATGTACAAGCAGGTACCGACCACTCAAAAGTTTATTTCACTCCTTGGAAGGAAGGACCGATTACCAGTCGTTCCAATCAGAATGTTGACCTTTCTTGGTGGAAGAACTTCACTGAATCAGGTCGTTCTATCTTTGCATGGGACAGTAAGATGAGTTTCTTGGCAGGATATGATTTTGGTAAGGATGCTGGTACGGTTCACGTAGCTAATCGTCATCAAGTTCCTGGTAAGAAGTTCTTCTTGTGGGGTAATACTCCGAGTGGACACATGTGGAATAAGATTTTGTCGGATAACGACGGACATTATCTGGAGTTGATGGTTGGTGCTTACTCAGACAACCAGCCTGACTACAGTTGGATAAACCCGGGTGAAATCCGTGAGTTCTCTCAAATCTGGTTCCCTGTGAAAGGTATCAAGGGCGTGAAGAACGCTACTGTTGAAGGTGCTGTTAACTTCGAGCCGGCTGAAAACGGACAATATCTGGTAGGTTACAATGCTACTACTGCTTATAAGAATGCACGCGTTATCGTGAAGTACAAAGATCAGATCTTGATGGACAAGCGTATTGACATCGATCCTGAAAAGTATTTTTTGGATAAGGTGGCTGTTCCTGCAGGAGCTGATGCATGGGATCTTTATACCGCTTTGTGTGATGCTAACGGCGAAGTATTGGTAGACTATACTCCGGTGAAATTGGAGAAGAAGGATCTGCCGAAGGTTATCGATGGTACAAAGCCTGTTAAAGATTACGAGACTGTAGAAGAATTGTACTTGGCAGGTTTACGTGTTGACCAGTTTAACAATGCTCGTCTGTCGTATATGGACTTCTATAATGAAGCTCTTCGTCGTGATCCGAACGATGCACGCGTAAACATTGAGGTTGGTAAGCATTTCATCCGTCAGGGAGAATGGGAGAAAGCTGAGGAACACTTGCTTCGCGCTCAAGGTCGTTTGGCTCATGATTACACTCGCGTGATGAATACAGAGGGTAACTACTATCTGGGTTATCTGTATCGCTTGATGGGTAAGAAGATTGAATCAGAAGAAAATCTGTGGGCTGCTACTTATACTCCTGCTTTCAAACACCCTGCATACTATCAGTTGGCAGTGGCTGCACTGAATAATAAGGATTGCACTGAGGCTCTGAAACTGGTTAACGAATCATTGCTCGTTGGTGCACACGACTTACAAGCTTTGACACTGAAAGCTTATATCCTTCGTCAGTTGGGTAAGAAAGCTGAGGCTAAGGAAACTATTCAATTGATCAAATCTATCGATCCATTGGATTACATGAGTGAGTTCGAGACTTCGTTCTTGGATAAGGGTGATGCTTCATTCTTGTCGGGTACACGTAAGAACCGTAGTGAAGGTATCATCGCTGTACAAGAATTACTCGAAGTGGTATCTAACTACTTGACATTCGGCGACAAGAAATCGGCTCGCACCGTATTGGATACTGCTCTTGCTATTGGTACTCCTTTTGCTGATTATCCATTGGTACAGCTTTATCGTGCTTATACCTTCTTGCCTGAGAATCAGGCTGAGGCAGTTGCTGCAATTCAAAAGGCTGGCACATTGTCAAAGAACAATAACTTCCCATTGCGTACGGAAGAACTTGCAATGTTTGAGGAACTTTTGAAAGCGCAACCAGAGGATGCAAACTTGCATTATTTCTATGGTAACCTATTGTATTATCTTGGTCAGAAAGAAAAAGGCTTGGCTGAGTGGCATAAGGCTGTCGACATGGATCCAAACAACGCGTTTGCTTGTCGTAACGTAGGTTTCGGTGAAGGTCAGATTGGTAATTATGATGCTTCTATGAAGTATTATGATATGGCAATCAAGGCTAATCCGAACGATGCTTTGCTGATGACTGAATCAGATAAGATTTTCGAAAAGGCTGGTGCTCCAATTGAAACTCGTCTGAAGAGAATGGAAAAGAATCTGAAGACAGTGATGAAGCATGATGATGCTGTGATGCGTCTGCTCTCTATTTACAATGAAACAGGTAAATATGATCAGGCTGCAAAGATTATGGAAAATCGTCACTTCCACTTGTGGGAAGGTGGTGGAGAAATCCATACTATCTATGTTAACTCACACATGCTCAATGGTATGACAATGCTGAAGAAGAAGAATTATCAAAAGGCAATCAACGAGTTGGATTTGGCTATGCAATATCCAACGAACTTGGAAGTTGCTCCTTCTGCAAATGGTGGTTATGGCGCAAAGGCTTATTACCTCCAAGGTATTGCTTACGAAGGCATGGGTAAGGCTGATTTGGCTAAGGAAGCATTCGAAAAATCTGCTAACTCACGAGTAAGAGGAACCACTGACTTATCATATTATCAAGTGAAGGCTATGCGTAAGTTAGGTAAGACTGCTGAAGCTGAGGCTGCTTTGAAACAGATGGTTACTGCACGCGACAATATGCAGAAGAATCTGGTTGATAACTATGCTAAGTTTGGTGAATCCAATAGAAATGTTCAAGAAAGTAACATGAATTATTTCAGTGGCTTGGTTGAAGATTTGTTGGGTAATGAGGCTGCTGCTAAGCAAGCGTTTAACAAAGCTGCTACTTTGAACCCTGGAAATATCTGGGCTAAGTGGATGAATAAGGAAAAAGCTTTCTAAAATAGAAATCTTTATAGATAAGAAAAGGTTGTTCTCATATGGGAACAACCTTTTTTGCTAAAGGTCGGAACTATTTGTTTTTGATTATATCTCTTGTTTTGTAAAATCATTATCTTCATCTACTGTAAGGGCCTACCTTGTGTAGACCCGTGAAATTTGAATAATTTCTTTCTATTATTGTATTTTTCTTTTCAAAATTCGAGTTTTTGAACGTAATTATCGAGCTTTTGAACTCAAATATCAAGTTTTTGAAGTCAAATGTCGAGTTTTTGAAAGGGGTATTCTCATTGTCGTGTTTTTCCTTTTTATCATTGTATTTTGTGGTACGATGGCACTTTTTATTTTCTTTTAATATTTTCCAACAGTATATTGTACATTCGTGTATTGTTCGTGTGAACGTTTTACATTATATTTGCAGCGGTGATTTATAATTTGAAGAAGATGAGAAAAGTATTATTTGCTTTATTTGCCTTGTTGGCTGTATCTGTTGCAGCACAAGACAATGTGTATCAGTTTAGAGTGAAAGATGCCCAAGGAAAGGATGTTTCCCTTTCTGAATATAAGGGTAGTGTGCTGTTGATCGTGAATACTGCTACAAAATGTGGCTTTACTCCTCAATATAAGGACTTGGAAGGTTTGTATTCAAAATACAAATTGAGAGGATTTGTTGTACTGGATTTCCCTTGCAATCAGTTTGGTGAGCAAGCTCCGGGTACAATCTCTGAGATTCATGAGTTCTGTACCGCGAACTACGATATTCAATTTCCTCAGTTCGATAAGGTAGATGTGAACGGCAAGAATGAAATTCCATTGTTCACATATCTAAAGGCACAAAAGGGCTTTGCTGGCTTCGACTTGGATGATCCTATTGGCAAATTCTTGGATGCAAGCATGTCGAAGAGGAATCCTAATTATAAGGATAGTCCGGATATCAAGTGGAATTTCACAAAATTCCTCATTGATAAGAACGGAAATGTCATCAAACGTTTTGAGCCTACGGCAAAGATGAGTGACGTTGAGGCTGAACTCTTAAAACTTTTGTAATAAATGGGTATAGGGAAGTGGATTGGAGGTTTCCTTGGTTGGATGGTAGGTGGTCCGATAGGAGCACTTGCCGGCTATTTTATTGGTTCTCTCTTTGATGGTAGCAGTTTCTCCATTGAATCGGATGGAGGAGGCTATCAACCGGGTGGTTATACCCAAGAGCAGACTTACCAAGGACAACGAAACAGTTTCCTTTTCTCTATGATGGTGCTGGCATCCTATATCATCAAAGCCGATGGTAAAGTGATGCATAGCGAAATGGAGTATGTTCGTAACTTCTTGCGTGTGAATTTTGGCGAATCGGCTGTTACTCAAGGTGAGCAGATTTTGTTGAAGATGTTTCAACAGCAGAAGCAAATGAACGAACGCAACCCGTATGCTTTTAAAACTACGATTCAGGAATGTTGCGGACAGATTGTCGCGAACATGGATTATAGTCAGCGACTGCAGTTGTTGGATTTCCTCGTAAGAATCGCCCAGAGCGATGGACGTTTTATCACTGAGGAGATTAACGCTTTGAAGGAGGTCGCTTCGTTTATGCGAATCTCGTCATCGGATGTTGACTCTTTGCTGAACCTCAAGAGTAATTCATTAGAAGATGCATACAAAGTCCTGGGTATTTCTCCTGATGCTACCGATGATGAAGTGCGAAAAGCATACCGAAGTATGGCGCTGAAGCATCATCCTGATAAAGTTGCTACGTTGGGAGAAGATGTGCGAAAGGCAGCGGAAAAGAAGTTCCAACAAATTAATGATGCAAAAGAACGAATCTTTAAGGCAAGGGGAATGAAATAATTCCCCTTTTTTATTGTATTTCCCTTATTCGTATATTAGAAACAGAATGTCTGAGGATAAGTCACTATTCGTGGTGATAAGGTTCTCCTTTCAGAATGGTCATTGCACGATACAATTGCTCGACAAAGATAAGACGGATAAGTTGATGTGAGAAGGTCATTTTCGAAAGTGAGATTTTCCCTTGAGCGATATCATATATCCTTGAGGAGAATCCGTAAGGGCCACCTATGATAAAGACTAATCGTTTATTGACTGATTGCATTTTCTGACTAATCCATGAAGCAAACTCGATGGAACGGAATTCTTTTCCGTGCTCATCTAAAAGAATGGGAACATCACCAGGCTGCAGCACTTTTAATATCAAATCGGCTTCCTTCTCTTTCTGCTGTTCTTCGGACAGATGTTTGGTGTTCTTGAGTTCAGGAATGACCTCTACATCGAAAGGAATATAATGTTTGATACGTTCCACATAATCCTGTATTCCCGTTATGTAATGTTTCTCGATGGTTTTGCCCACCATCAGTAGGATAAACTTCATAGACGATCAATAAAAAAGAACATAAGGAAGGATCAATCCAACTCCTTATGTTCTTATCGTTAGTTATTAGTAGTTATTCTTTATCTTTCAAGGCTTCAAATACCAATCCTTCCAACTCTTCTGCAAGTTCTGGATTGTCTTCGATAACCTTCTTGGCAGCATCGCGTCCTTGTGCCAGACGTGTATCATTGTAGCTGAACCATGATCCGCTCTTCTTTATGATACCCAATTCAACACCTAAGTCGATAATCTCTCCCGATTTGGAGATACCTTCACCGAACATGATATCGAACTCTGCCTTACGGAAAGGAGGAGCGACCTTGTTCTTGACAATCTTTACTCGTACCTGATTACCGATTACCTCATCACCATCCTTGATTTTTCCGATGCTGCGTATATCCAGACGGACAGAAGCATAGAATTTCAAGGCGTTACCACCAGTCGTTGTCTCAGGATTTCCAAACATGATACCGATCTTCTCTCGAAGCTGGTTGATAAAAATACACGTAGTGTTTGTTTTGCTGATAGCAGAAGTCATCTTTCGAAGTGCTTGTGACATCAGTCGAGCATGCAATCCCACTTTATTATCTCCCATATCACCTTCAATCTCTGCTTTCGGAGTCAAAGCAGCCACAGAGTCGATAACGATAATGTCGATAGCTGATGAACGAATCAATTGTTCTGCAATTTCCAGTGCTTGCTCACCATTATCAGGCTGGGAGATCCAGAGATTATCTACATCCACACCTAATTTCTCAGCATAGAAGCGGTCGAAAGCATGTTCTGCATCAATAAAGGCAGCGATACCGCCACGCTTTTGAGCTTCTGCAATAGCATGGATTGCCAATGTTGTCTTACCGGAAGATTCAGGTCCATATATTTCGATGATTCGTCCTTTAGGGAATCCACCAACGCCCAATGCGGCGTTCAAAGAAATCGATCCTGTAGGGATGACATCAACTTCTTCTACACTGTTATCACCAAGTTTCATAATGGATCCCTTGCCGAAATTCTTTTCGATCTTGTCCATTGCGGCTTGCAACGCTTTCAGTTTCTCGGAAGTACCGCCTACGTTGTTCTCTAATTCATCTTTTTTTGCCATAAATGTTTATTGAATAATTTAGTTTATAATTCCAAATCGCCATCAAATACTTCATGCCAAGGAAGACCTTGCTTGTTCAGCTGCTCCATAAATGGATCTGGATCGAAATCCTCGACATTCCATACTCCAGGTTTCTTCCAAATGCCTTTAAGGAACATCATTGCGCCAATCATTGCTGGTACACCAGTCGTATAGCTGACACCTTGCATGCCTGTTTCCTCGAACGCAGCCTGATGGCTACAATTATTATATACATAATAAGTACGTTCTTTACCATCTTTCAAACCACGGATACGACATCCGATGGAGGTTTCTCCTTCGTAATTCTTACCCAGATCTTGCGGATTAGGGAGCACTGCCTTCAGGAACTGAAGCGGAACAATCTCCATTCCATTGTAGTTGATAGGAACAATGCTTGCCATACCAATGTTCTGAATAACACGAAGGTGAGTGAGGTATTCTTGCCCGAATGTCATCCAGAAACGAGCCCGTTTGATGGTTGGATAGTTCTTGACAAGTGATTCCAGTTCCTCATGATGTAACAAATAGCTCTCGCGAGGTCCGATATTTGGATAGGTCAGTGGCTTGTGAATCTCCAATGGTTCTGTTTCAATCCATTGCCCATTCTCATAATATTGACCTTTTTGGGTAATCTCACGGATATTGATTTCTGGATTAAAGTTAGTAGCGAATGCTTTATGATGGTTTCCTGCATTACAATCTACAATATCCAGATATTGAATCTCATCGAAATGATGTTTTGCTGCATAAGCGGTATAAACGCCACTCACACCTGGGTCAAAACCACATCCCAAAATGGCAGTTAGTCCTGCATCTTCAAAACGTTTCTTGTATGCCCATTGCCAACTATATTCGAAATGTGCGACATCTTTAGGCTCGTAATTAGCAGTATCCAGATAATTAACACCACACCTCAAGCATGCCTCCATAATTGTCAAGTCCTGATAAGGAAGTGCAAGGTTCATGACGATTTCTGGCTTGAAGCTGTCCAACAGTTGAACCAACTCTTCCACGTTGTCGGCATCAATTTTCGCTGTTTTGATAGCCGGATTACCAATGGCTTTCACTATTGCATCACACTTCGACTTAGTGCGACTTGCAATCATAACGTCTGTGAACACATCCGGATTCTGAGCCACCTTATGTGCGGCAACGGTTGCTACACCGCCTGCTCCGATAATTAATACTCTACCCATTTCGTATATATAATTTTAAAAATTTTGATCAATAACGGTTCAATCCGTTTGGAACAAAGATAAGGAGATATTTTAGTAATATCAAATTTTTTATGTTCAAATCTATAGGAAGTTTGGTTTAGGAATTAGCGTCTGAAATTTAGGAGTTATTGTCTTAGGTATTATCGTTATTGTTCCCGTAATCGTCATTGTTTTTTCCCTTTTTCATTTGCACAATCGAAAGATTATTCCCAATTTTACAGAGTTAGTTTAAATAATACAGAAATGAAAAAATATATCGTTGTTAGCCTTTCCTTTCTAATCGTGTTGTTGTATTCATGTAAACAAGGTTCCAGTGAAACCATCGATTTATCAGGCGTCTGGTCCTTTCAATTGGATTCATTGAATGTGGGCAATGAGCAGCATTGGTACTCTGCCCGGTTGTCGGATTCCATCAACCTGCCCGGAACTATCGACTCAAATCAAAAGGGTATCAAGAACTTGAATAAGTCGGAAACTTCCCATCTTTCAAGAGAATACTATTATGTGGGGAAGGCCTGGTACAGTAAGACAGTAGAAGTTCCTGCCAATTGGGCACACAAGTCGATTCTTTTGGTTCTTGAAAGGACGAAACCGACAAAGGTGTGGGTGGATGATACCTTTATAGGTGCTTCGGATGACATTTCCACGTCGCAAGTGTACGACTTGAGCACTTCCTTAACTCCAGGGACTCATAAACTGACCATAATGGTAGATAATGGCAATTCCGTACCCAAACAAGTCATTGCCAACTCACATGCTTATACAGAATCAACTCAAACAAACTGGAATGGTATTATCGGCAAGATTGCATTGGAAGTTAGACCTCAGGTTTATATAGAGGATATTCAAGTCTATACATTCCCGGCAGAGCAGAAAGGAGTACTGAAACTGACATTGAACAAAGTACCCAAGCTCAACCAATCACTCTATGTTACTTTGGCGGCAAAGTCTTTCAATTCTAATAAAAGAAATCAGATTCATTGGCAGCATGAAGCACTGCTAAGGGATAGGACAATCTCCATCGATTTCCCTTTAGGTGATGAATTTCTGACATGGAGTGAGTTTGAGCCTAACCTCTATCGGATGAAAGTGACGGTTAACGGAGAAAAAATCAAGGATCAGACATACACAACATTTGGTATACGTGACTTCCAAGTCAAGGACAGACAATTCTCAATCAATGGACTTACCACTTATCTGCGTGGGAAACATGATGCTTGTGTCTTTCCACTAACAGGATATGTGGCGATGGACGTGGATACATGGAGACATTATTTCCAAGTAGCAAAGGAATATGGAATCAATCATTACCGTTTCCATTCCTGGTGTCCGCCTGAGGCTTGTTTTGAAGCTGCCGATTTGGAAGGAATCTATTTACAACCTGAATTGCCTATTTGGGGAAGTCTGACCGAAAAGGACACTGTCCTAAATAACTTCTTGATGAAAGAAGGTCTTCATATACAACAGGCATACTCTAATCATGCTTCTTTCGTGATGATGGGATTAGGAAATGAGTTATCGGGTGAGCAATCAGTCTTTGAAAAGTTGGTGAATGCCTTTCGCCAACAAGAAAATCGCCATCTTTATACTTCTGGCTCAAACAATTATTTAGGTTATAAAGGGTATAACGGTTGGGATGATTACTTTACTACGTGTCGGGTGCCAGGTGATAATAGTTTAGCGACCCATACCAGAGGTTCTTTCTCGTTTGCTGATGTGGACGAAGGCGGATACATTAATACGCTCTATCCGAATACGACAATGAATTTCGATGCGGCAGTACGACAGAGCGATCTCCCGATTATCAGCCACGAGACAGGACAATTCCAAATCTATCCGGACTATAATCAGATACAGAAATACGCTGGAAACCTGAAACCATGGAACTTAGAGGTCTTCAAACAACGGTTGGAACAGGCTGGCATGGCCGATCAGGCTCAGGATTTCTTTGAAGCTTCAGGAAAATGGTCTGTGCAGTTGTATCGTGCCGACATAGAAATGGATCTTAGGACTCGGAAAATGGCCGGTTTCCAATTGCTGGACTTGCAGGATTATCCAGGACAAGGCTCCGCTTATGTAGGTATTTTGGATGCTTTCATGGATAGTAAAGGACTTATTCAACCTGAGGAATGGAGAGAATTCTGTAGTGAGGTGGTTCCTTTGTTGGTTATCCCTCGTTTCACATATAATAAAAATGAAGAGGTGAAGGCAGAAGTCAAGATTGCAAACTACTCGAATTCTGATTTAAAAGATAAACATCTCTCATGGAAATTAAAATCGTCATCTGATAAAGTGTTAGATGAGGGCGTTCTTCAAGTGAATGCACAGCAAGGCGCATTGACAACACTGGGATTTATTCTTCCGAAGATCAGTGGAGTTCAAAAAACCGAGAAATGTACACTCTCACTTCAGATTGATGGTACGAAATATCGGAATAGTTATCCTCTTTGGGTGTACGATTTGAACCATCAGTTTGCGGTGCCTGAGAATATTCGAATTACCCACACCTTGGATCGCAGTACTTTGGTCGATTTAGTTCAAGGAGGCAAGGTCTTGTTCTTCCCGGATGCTAAGAAATATGAGGATATCACCGTTGGAGGATTATTCCAGACAGATTATTGGAACTATCGAATGTTTAAGACGGTTAGTGAGCGTTTAGGAAAGGAGGTTTCTCCGGGTACTTTAGGCATTCTGACGAACCCTGAATCGCCATTGTTCCAATTGTTCCCAACCGAGAATCATACTAATTGGCAGTGGTTCCCTATCGTGAAGGCTAGTCATCCGTTAATCCTCGATCGTTTGAACAGTGATTATAAACCGCTTGTTCAGGTTATCGATAATATTGAGCGCAACCATAAACTGGGATTAATCTTTGAATTTGCCGTAGATAAAGGAAAACTCTTGGTTTGTATGGCCGACTTGGAGACATTGTTAGACTATCCTGAGGGACGGGCACTCTACGAGAGTGTTATCCGTTACATGGATTCGAATGCGTTCCAACCAAGCTATCAGATGAATGCTTCGGATATCGCTGCCTTGTTCAGCTCGCCTGTGGAGCAGCAAGGAATAAAAGGATTGGATAATTTCTCTTATTGATATGAGGGTAGCCTTATTTCAGCAGGATGTTCTTCTCTCTGATCCTGTAGGGAACAGAGAAAAGATTGCATCTGTACTATCACATCAGCATGACTGCGATTTATTCATTTTGCCAGAGATGTTTACGACTGGCTTCTGTACGAAGAAACAGAATGGAATGATTGTTTGTGACGATGGAGAGACGTTGCCGTGGATAATTCAGATGGCAAAACAATACCAATTGGCCATTGCTGGGAGTGTGGCAGTACAGTTGGATGAAGGTCAACGCTTCAATCGTTTCTATTTTGTTCATCCCGATGGAAAAGTTTGTACTTACGATAAACATCATCTGTTCACCTATGGTCATGAGGACTCTTTTTTTGGAGCGGGAGATAGACGTGTCGTGGTAGATTATAAAGGATGGAGGATTCTGTTACAGGTTTGCTACGATATTCGTTTCCCTGTCTTCTCGCGATATAAGGGTGATTATGATGCAATTATCTATGTTGCTAATTTCCCGGCATTACGTATTGAAGCCTGGCGTTCGTTGATTCGTGCACGAGCCATTGAGAACCAGTGTTATGTGATGGCTGTCAATCGGGTGGGGAAGGACCAGGTGACGGATTACAACGGCTTTAGTGCAGTGATTGATGCATATGGACAGGCAGTCGTTGAGGCGGATCGACAGTCGGAGTGCGTGTTAACGGCATGTTTAGACTTACAACGACAAAACGTTTTCCGCAAACGGTTCCCAACTTGGAAGGATGCTGATCCATTCCATTTTGACTAAGTTTGTTTAGACTATAAATAAAAACAGGTACCGACTTCTTAGATGGTCGATACCTGTTCGTTTTATGTAAGGGTATATTTTTACTCGTCTTATGGCTCGTAAATATAAGGACTTTCAGTGATTTCACCAACTACACCACCGACGGTAACAGTACCGATGGTCGAATTTGGATTAGGTTCGTACTGAGTACGATAGTTCGTTCCATGACCAATCGTGTGCGGTGCATAAGTAAATCCGCCTTCAGAAACTGATCCTTCACCTTTTGTTGCACTGATTATGCAATCGCTTATTGTGATGTTGCCGACAGTATAATAAGTATATCCACCTCCGATTGCTGCAGCTAACTCACCGCCTTCAGCAGTGACGGTTCCTCCGCTGATAGTGATGTTACCGCAAACGGAAAGATGACTACTACCGCTACCAAAACTAGCACCGATACCAGCGGCTTGCTTACCTCCAATAGCTAAAACAGTACCGCTCTTGATGGTGATGTCACCGCACATGTTGTTACCAGTGACGTCGTTATTGCTACTACGGAAACAAGAACCGATACCAGCTGCATAATCACCACCGATGGCAGTGATACTTGGATCGCCTTCAATGACGATATTACCACAGTCGCCCTCTTTATTCTTGGCACTGCCGATTCCTGCAGCATCGCCATTGCTCATGACTTCGAGTGATCCATCGCCATTGATGGTGAGTGTTGAACCGACAGCGACGGTGAGACCAGGATATCTTGAATCAAATCCTTTTACAAAGTTCGTACCTATGAGTTCGATAGTAGCATCTCCTTCACAAGTCAGACCAGCCCATTCGTATACTTGTTGTGGTTCGCTGCTCCAATCACTTGGTGCTCCATTAATGGTTGCATCCACCAAAGATACCTTAGCACCGTCGGCAATTGAAATTTTGTAAGGTTGATCTTTGCCTTCGAGTGTGCCAGTGAGTATGTAACCGTCTTTGGCTGTTACATCACTTGTTACTAAATTGAGATTCAACCCCTTAGTCATATTCTTAACCGTAATTACATAGTACTTGCCAGCTGAAAATGTTACTTCCCACTTTGTGTAGAAATAGCTATTACCAACATTGTTGACTACATTTAAATTGAACTCATCAAATGTTTCACCGGCTGATGGCATAATCGCCGCATAGATGGTATTAGTAGCTGAAGAAGGAACAATGGTCACCGCTCCACATGATTCCTCTCCAGAGATTTTGTCAGATGTCTGAACAATATTCTTTTCATCTTTGATCGTACCGCCAATAGTTAAACTCGTCACTTCTTCAGGAAAGATGAACTTGACAATGGCTTGAGAACTTTTGAAATTGGCTGTTCCTGTCACAGTCATGTTCGAACCACTGATGTTGATATTGCTCTTTTCAACAGTACATTCGGCATAGTCATATTTGTTTTCAATGGAGTTGTCGTCCGACACTAATAATCCGTTCTGACCTGTGTAGTCACGGTTGTATCCATGCAGATACAATGTCATGTCATTATCTGCTGTTACGCCAGAAACAGTACCGCTAAGAGTGGTAGAACCTGTGTCACTTGCTTTTGCCTCGAGTGTACCGAGAAGCTCGCCGGCTTGGACAACATCAACCTTTTCTCCTTCATTCCACTTTACATTAAGAGTCTTTCCGTCGAGGTTTAAACCACGTGTAATAGCATCGCTTTCCTTTGTAGCCTGAACTGTCAACGTGTAAGCTTGGTCGGTTGGGGTGACTTTCTTCTCAATCTTAAAATCTTGATCGTTTGAGCAAGCAGTAAAGGCGGCTCCTACTACCAGCAGGGCTGCCAAAGTACGGAAGTTTAATACATTCTTTTTCATCGTTTACCCTCCTTAATCCCAGTCTTCTTCATTTGCTTCACCGTAACCATCGCCACGGGTGGTTGTAACACTACTAGTCAGAAAAGCTGTCTCTGACTGCATTTCGACGATATTCATCGTCGGTTTTTCATACTCTTCCTTCTTCATAACTTGGCTGTTTTTTGATATAATAATTAATTTCGTATCGACTTAAGTAATAATAATATAAACAATGATTGAAAATCAGTGAATTACGAGAAATACCTATCCCCTTATTATATGTAAATATAGAAGAAAATATCTATATTTATATTAAATTCTTCAAAAAAATATCTTGAATATGGAACATACCTACATATACTACGATACATAATTCATCGTAGATGATTGGTCATTCTCAAAAAGGGGATTATTCATCAAGAAATCTTTTCTAAACGGACAATATCTGTACAATAGTCCGCAATCATTTCATGATGAGTGATAAAAAGCATGGTTTTGTTTGGATAATCCGTCAATAGGCGTTGCATAAGTGTCTTCTCGGTCTCTTTATCCAAAGAAGAACTAAACTCATCCATCAACAGAATATTTCCTTTACGAAGTAATCCTCTGGCGATGGCAATTCGTTGAGCCTGACCTTCACTTAAACCTGTTCCCCGTTCTTTGCAAGGGCTATCCAGTCCAAGAGGGAGCTCTCTCACGAAATCGGCAACCGTCGTATGCAATACTTGATAGAGTTCTTCATCAGTAGCTTCCGGATTGCCTAATAACAGGTTATCGCGTATCGTTCCACTGAGAAGAGAATTACCTTGTGGCACATATACGATGTTGCATCGACTTTCGGCATTGGTCGGAATCTGTTCTTTGTCATTATATAGTAGGATACTTCCTTCGTTAGGTTGAAGAATGGAGAGAATCAGCCTGAATGTCGTACTTTTTCCTGCTCCCGTTTCGCCCATAATGGCTGTACGGCTACCTGGAAGGAAGTCGTGTGAGAAATTACGCAAGACATTTCTGCTGTCTTCATCATAACGGTAGGTGATGTTTTGCATGCGAATACCAACTTTTCCCTCCAACCAATGTCGGTCCTTGATATCTTCACTGGGATACGTCTCGAGTTCATGTAACCGATCGATAGAAGTCGTGGCATGAATGAACTTCGGAATAAGTCGTGTAAGATCGACTGTTGGACGTTGAATCTGATTCACCAATTGCAAGAACGCGCTCATGATACCGTATGTGATATCTCCGGACTTTAATTGGAAGATACTCCAGATGAAAACTGTCAGATAGCCGATGGAGAAACCTGCAGATACCATTGAACGTGAGCATGTGGAGAAACGGGTACGACTCATGGTCTGTCCGTACAATGTTTCTTGTAGATTATCCAGCTTGTCGGTCATGTTCTCGCTTTGTTCCATGGTCTGGATGACAATGCGATGCTGTAAGTTCTCTTGAAGTACGCTTTGGACATGACTGTCTGTCGTACGAATGTTCTTGGTAAGTTGTCGTAGCTTGCGGAAATAAATCTTGCTTGCCAATAAAAAGAATGGCATAATGAAAATAATTCCGATTGCAAGAGTCGGACTAAGATGGAAGAGGAATAGAAAGGCTGCAATCAGGTTGAACAGCGTGATGGCTAAATTTGGCAGTGCCTCACAAACAGTCTCGGTTACTACTCGTACGTCTTCCTCTAATCGATTGAGGATATCTCCGCTGTGAAGTTCGTTTTTCCCTGGCCATATTACATTTATCAGATGTACGAACAGTTTATGTCGCACATCATTCTTCATTTTGATTACCGTTTGATTGGTAAGCCAATAGTTCACATTGTTACATACAACTTGTGATAGCAAGAACACTATCAAGAGGATGATGAAGATAGTAAAGGTCGTTGAGGAAAATGGGATATGATTGGTGGCCATATCGATTAACTGCTTGCTGACATAGATAAAGAGCAAGCCGGCAATCACTCGTGTGATTCCAATCAAGCAATTCAAGAGTAACCGCAGTCGGATACCATTGGTATATTGCCACAACCATTGTAGGATATGCTTCAGCATGGAGATGATTATCTATTTGTCAATCAGAAATCAATCCTACTGATTTCCACTTTTCCAAGATGGCTTTGGCATCTTTTTCAGCAATCTGATGGTCGATTTGATAGTAGTTTTCCAAGAAATCAATGGCATCCTCTTCTGAAAAGTCTTTGATTGCAAGGGCCCTCCACAGGTTTGCGGCACTCGAGTTAAGCGCAATGATTTTGTTGAAGTTAATCTGATCCAATCCTTCTCCGATAACTACATCTTTATCTCCAATCTTTCGTAAAACGAATCCTTCTTTAATTTTCATATTCGATATAATCTTTTATAAATAGCTAAGATCCATCTACGGATGGGGCGCAATCGTTGCCATTGCTGGGCTTTCTTGCGTTCTTTTTCCGTGTTAGGATTGATTTGCCTATCTTTTTTAAAAATATAATCGACCTTTCCTATCAGGTCCTTTTGCTTACATTTTTCTATTCCTTTGATATTTCCGTCGCCCATAAGGATGACCGTTGCCTCCGGCTCGTTCCCACCTATTGACAGAATACGGTGTAGAACATAATGATCTTCCGTCACTTCAGCCAAAACAATATCTCCGACTTCATAGTTCTCTGTGGATGTCAGTTCAACACTGTCTTTGTCGCCATGTAGGAAAGGTAACATGCTGTTCCCTTTCACCTTTAACGTGACTTTTTTCCCTTCTTTCAGCAAGCGTTTAGCCTCACCTAACAAGACAGCATTCGATATAACCACTCTTTCCATCTTATTCTCCTGTTAAAGCGTGGAAACTCATTCTTGCAGCTTCCTCATCAGGAAGACACTTTAAGTTAAGAACTGGAACCTTTGTGACGAGCTCGTTTAACGTTTTGTTCATATCGTCAGCCATCTTACGTTCCCATTTCATACCTGATACAGTAGGAAGCAAGGCTGCATAAGCTTGAATCACGTTCAACTTATGTATTTCGTTCTTAGGTGCTTGCCAGAGTCGTACAAAACCTCCAATTAAAGCTGATTCGTTCTTATAACAAGGCGTTTTCCCACTCCAAGGTGTGCCATAAACCATCGGAATTCCCTTATTATTGATTCCAATGGCTGGGTTGTCATCGTTCAACAGGGTAGTTCCGTCAATGTGCTTAAGCCAAAGACTGCTATGCGTGCTTTTGCCTGTTCCGCTTTTACCTAAGAAAAGATAACCTTTACCTTTATAAGTGATGACAGAGGAATGCTGCAATAGGATGTTATGTGACGCACCAGCAAAGGCAAACATCATCATTAGCGAGTTGTTCAAGGAATACAATCGAAAAGAAGTATTCCCTTTAACCTGAAGCTTAGCAAAGGTATAATCCTGTTGAAGATGCAGATAGGCAACAAGGTTTGGATCACGCGCCAATGTCATGACGATGAGGGTCTCATCCGTGTCGGTAGCCTTATAAATTTTGAAATATTGGGTTTCTTCCTCAAAACTGATTGTCTCAGTAAAAGATGATAAATCCATCAATTCGGCTTGTTCAGGAACTACGGTCAGATGGAAGATCGGCTTTTGCGGTGATGTTATGATAAACGGCTCGTAGTTTGTTAGCAGTTGATTCAATTTATCGTCATCTGCTAACTGAAGATCAAATGGCAGCTCTGCTACTTTATAGTGTAATAAGATGTCGTTCTTCATACGCTTCAATTTGGGCAAGCAAATATAATGATTTTTGACGATTCCCCGTTTATTTCTGGAAGAATGATGGGTATATTTCATCTTGAATGATACCTTGATCATATAATCTGATCCAACTGTGAATCGTTTCCTTATCTTCTTCCATCTCAAAGATACGAGCACCGTTGGGCTTTAGATCGTTATATACGGTGTCGCACCCACTGAATCGTCCATAAATGAAGAGCATCTCTTGCCATAAGTGGACGTAGTCATTGTTATGGTCGTGTCCACATATAATAGCTTTGATATCCCCCAGTTCCTTCATCTGGATGAATAGTCCGGAATTGTACTTTGAACATCCGGGGTTTTCACGGATATAACCATTCATGGTCAGCCATTTCTCTTCCATAGCTGTCTTAAACTCAGGAAGTGGAATATGGAAGAACGCTAAGGAAGGGATTGGCTTTCCACTATTTTGTTGAGTAAATGTTTTACTTTGTTGCGTATACCATTCAATTTGATCATGATGGATGAAGTCGTATCCTTTGAGACCCTCTACTTGTATGTTCTCCAATGAGTCGAACAGATAAAGAATCCACTTATTGGAACCGTTAG
>CAMVLL010000003.1 GCA_947168315.1 uncultured Bacteroidota bacterium
CAACGGAGGAAAAGAGGATGAAAATCGACATTGCGGATTGGATTATCAAGGAAATGCTTTCTAACAGCGTTTCAAGCGTTCAGGAAGAGTTATCCGAAAGCGAACGTATATTGTTATCGTTTGAAGAGAGGAACCCCGCTATTAAGCGTCTAATTAGTTTATTGGACTTGCAGTTAGTCCAGTAGTTGTATAGAACAAGGAATTTACAATAAAAATCGATTAGCTATGACATTTAAAAAAGGAATATCAGGCAATCCGAACGGAAGGCCGAAGGGATCAAAAGACAGAGTAAAGGCCGACATCTTGGATAAGGTGAAGTTTATCATTGATAAGAACATCGACCGGTTGCAAGAGGATCTTGAATCATTGGAACCATGCGAACGTGTAAGGGCGATCACCGGACTTATTAACTATGTTCTGCCAAAGCGTCAAGCGATGAGCGTTGACAGCCAAATAGAGGCCGAATACAGAAGTCTTGAAATCCTGATGAAACGGACACCGACTGAATACATTGATAAAATCGCAGATAAGGTTCTGTTGCTTCAGGAAATGAACGGTGCGGAAAGAACCGGCCTTTCCGGTGTGTACAAAGAACAGATCATTCCACGCACCATTGAAGAGGCTAAAAGGATGATAGAAGATGAATAAGGAAAGGAGGATGATATGATAATAAAAGTCACACAAAAGGAACGATCCGAGCTGTTGAGGGCATGGGGATCTGGGTGCATCGACACCGGCAAGCTTCCAAGCATTGAGCCGTACATGATCAATGACGCATTGATACCACCAGTTGATATCGAAAAGATTGATAAAGCGTACAATGAGATCAGGAAGCAAGAGTTGATTGATTATCTCAAAGAGAGGAAGGGCGAGTTTGAGCCGGGAATCTTTGAAAGGATCGTATCAATCATAAAGCGACCAGAACCGAAGGATTAAGAAAAGTTTTTCTTACCTTTGCATAAATGCCAATAGGTATTTTAATCACTGGAAGAGTTGCAAGTCAAGCGAGATTTGCAGCTCTTTTTAATTATAGGTCAATTATAGTGATAACTTTGTGATAACTTATGAAACAACACCCTAAATGAAAAATGCCGCTAACTATTGATAATCAATAAATTAGCGACATTTTTGCTACTACTTTTGGTACTCGAAGCGGGACTTGAACCCGCACAGCCGCAATGGCCAAGGGATTTTAAGTCCCTCGTGTCTACCGATTCCACCATTCGAGCATCCTTTCAAAGAAAAAGAGCGGAAAACGAGACTCGAACTCGCGACCCCGACCTTGGCAAGGTCGTGCTCTACCAACTGAGCTATTTCCGCAACTGATTTAGTGGGTGCAAATATAGTACCTTTTAAACAATCAGCAAAATTTTAAACTGTTTTTTTCTGAACTTCACCTCTTACTCTGCCTTTTCGAGCAATTTCTGTTCAGCTTCTTCCATAGTATGGAAATTAAAACCTTCAACAACTTGTTGCATCAAGATCATAATAGCGTCATTACATAAATTACCTATGCTACCCTCGTGTACATGATGAATGTCTTTGTTCGGTGCAAATTGACCGGCTGCGATATCCAAACCAACTTTCTTATATGCATCACGGAACGGCATTCCTTCCTGAGTCAAACGATTCACCTCTTCTACACTAAACATATTGTCGTATCGGGAGTCGTCCAAGATATGTCGATTTATTTCAATCCGTTCAATGATATAAGTTGTCATATCCAGACAATCCTTCAGTTCGTCGAAGACAGGCAAGAATACTTCCTTGATAATCTGTAAATCGCGGAAGTATCCCGAAGGAAGATTGTTCATAATCATCATTATCTGCTGTGGAAGGGATTGTATCTTATTACATTTTGCGCGGGTCAGTTCGAAAACATCTGGGTTCTTTTTATGTGGCATGATGCTGGAGCCTGTCGTACACTCATCGGGAAGTTTTACAAAACCGAAATTCTGACAGCTGAACATACAAGCATCGAAAGCAAGTTTTGCGACTGTTCCCGCAATAGAAGCCAACGCAAAGGCAACGTTCCGTTCCATTTTTCCCCTACCCATCTGTGCATATACCACATTGTAGTTCATGGAGTCGAAACCCAGAAGTTCTGTCGTCATCGTACGGTTCAATGGGAAAGAAGAACCGTATCCGGCAGCCGATCCAAGCGGATTACGGTTGCAAACCTTGAACGCAGCTTGCAGGAAAGTCATATCATCCACCAGACTTTCAGCATAAGCGCCGAACCATAAACCGAACGATGAAGGCATAGCTACCTGAAGATGGGTATAACCTGGCATCAATACATCCTTATAAGTGTCGCTTTGTCGGATCAATGCGGCAAAGAGCAACTGTACTTTCTCTGCTATCTCTTTCAATTGAGCCCGAGTGAAGAGTTTCAAGTCCAACAAAACCTGATCGTTCCGTGAACGGCCGCTGTGAATCTTCTTCCCGATATCGCCCAACTTGCGAGTCAACATCAGTTCTACTTGCGAATGTACATCCTCAACGCCATCCTCGATCACGAATTCTCCCTTATCGGCAGAGATATAAATCTTCTTCAACTCTTTCAGAAGTACATGAAGTTCGTCTTCTTCCAACAGTCCGATACTTTGGAGCATGGTGATATGAGCCATTGAGCCCAACACATCATATTTTGCAAGGTAAAGATCCATCTCGCGGTCCTTACCCACTGTAAACTCATCAATTCGCTCGTTTACCTGTACGTTTTTCTCCCACAGCTTTGTAGCCATCTTTGTGTATTAGTATTGTATTATCGTCAGTAAATCAGCCAATTTCTCCACACCTTCCTGCAAAGGTTTCGAGAGCATCGGCTTCAGAAACATATTCATATCGGCTCCTACTGTCAGTTTCATCTTAGCCTGATCGCCATTGTTCGGCAAAACCTGAATCCAAAGATTGATAGGAATCGGTGTATTGACGCCTTCGAACTTAATACACTTGCATGGTTCACGCTCAATGATGCGTAATTTCAGGTTAATGCCCTGCACCTTGACAGATAAGGAATCCTGATCAAAAGTCAGATCCTCCAACTTCCCATCCAGTTGCGACTTGATGTTCTCAAGTTTCTCAGCCAGGTCGGACAGATTTGTCAGATCCGATAATTTCTCATAAACTCGTTCCTGTGTGTAAGGAACATATTTGATCGTACTTTCAAACTGTGTCATTCCATTAACATTTAGCCACATCCCAGTGTGCCGGATCTTTTCTCCAAGCATCCAAGACAGGGATATCCTTTTCACTGATATATTCGGTTCTCAGGGCTGCCTCAAGCACAGCCTCGAAATTTGTCAAAGTCACCAAAGTCACTTTTGCATTTTTGAAAGCCTCCACAGAAACAGGGAAACCGTAAGTAAATGAAGCAACCATGCCGATAACCTCACAACCATTGTTGCGGATGGCCTCAACAGCCTTCAAACTACTTCCACCTGTTGAAATCAGATCTTCAATAACGACGACTTTCATTCCTGGACGAAGCTCACCTTCGATCAGATTTTCCAAACCGTGATCCTTCGGAGTTGAACGAACATACACAAATGGAAGATTCAGCTCGTCAGCAACCAAAGCTCCTTGAGGGATAGCACCTGTTGCAACACCAGCGATAGCATCCACCTCACCAAAGCGTTCTTCGATAATACGGCAAATCTCTAATTTCACGAAGTTACGTAGTGTAGGGTACGAAAGTGTTTTTCGGTTATCACAATAGAAAGGCGATTTCCAGCCAGAAGCCCAAGTGAACGGGTTAGCAGGCTGAAGTTTTATTGCCTTAATCTTCAATAATTTCTCTGCAAATAGTTTCTCTAACGTTTTCATAATCTAAATTTGTTGCTTTTCAGTTTACAAAAATACGAATAATTTTTTATGTCGATGGGAATTATCCATAAAAACCATTAAATGACAACAAACTATTCAACATTTTCAACGTGCTATCCAACATCCAGCAGCCAAAACTAATCCAACCCAAGACCTGCTCCAATATATAGGGAAGCAGCTTTAGTCTATTCGCTCGACAAATTAGTTCCGGAATGGTACTTTCCGTTATCGTAAACATTAAAAAAGACGACGCCGAAGAAAAGAGGTGAATAGATCATCATTGCATAAATTGGAATTATTCCCTACTTTTGTACCTATATTAAGACAGATAAAATTGGAATTTGTACGAAAGCAGTACTATGCCAGTTATCTTCTTTTTGATTCGTTTTCTTTTAACAAACTATTTCTTAAATAGAGTTGAAGCATATGAATAAAAAACAGAAATTACAAATGTCTCTTGCAGCACTTTGCGTTGTTTACATCATAGTATGGCTGTTTTTCCCTGGATGGGGGGCTGCCAAAATACTTGGCATTTTATCGGGTGTATGTATTCTAATAGCCTTGTATGGGAGCTATAGAGCAGAGGAAAAGAATAAAACAAATACCGACAAGTAAATTCCAATTTAACGAACGGACTGTGTATGAACATGCCGTGGACGAGACATGATGCCTATGTACAACTTCAAGTTATTGGATTATAATATTTACATATCAAAAGTGTTGGCTGACGAAAGCAAGATAAGCGGAAGACCACCAATTATCTAACATATAAAAAGGATTTTAAATGAAGAATACCACCATATTGACATTGCTCTTGCTCGCATTGATGCTTGCAGGGTGCAAGACCAGTCATATAACGGAACAGCAGCGGTTTGAGAGAAGCGTTCTGAAAGAGTTACCTTTTAGTGTTGACTCCGTGAGCTGGCTTACCTCTAGCGACTTGCCAACATTCAAGTTCGCTAATGCAGAATACGTTAAAGTCAGCCCTGATGCTGAGATCCGTCCTGACGGTGATTATTGGAATTGCAACATACTTAATACCAGACCACCTGTGTATCAGGCTGAAGAAAATATCTGGCGCAACGTGTTAGTCTCGCAAAAGAACCAGCGTGTCGTGTGCATCGACCGCTATCTGCAGCAGGGACGGACAACGGGTTACTGCTACGTATTGCAAAGCGAAAGGAAAGAATATCCAACCTACGGCACATTACACTGGGACGTGAGCGACACTCACAATATTGAGATGGTGGGGGTGATGCTTAACGACTTGAAAGAATTAGCCTTGAAGCGTCACCGACTGAATTATGCCGAATGGGATTCCCCTGTCTCACAAGATGATTACTGGGAGATGATTTTCCATGCCGATTCTCTTTTTGATGCTAATCTCTATGACGAGGCAGAAAAGGTGTATGACCTTGCGTTCTCTGATGACCGGTACATACTTCCAAGTCAACTTTCAACAACGGCAAATAAGATGACTTCCATAGGCAACAATCATGCGGCAATGGCCTATCTGCGCCACCGCATAGCCATGGAAAAGGATTTTTATGAAGATCCGTCTTTCACCTCTCACATCGCATTGAAAGACACTTTTGAAGTACGGAGCCATCAATGGAATTATAATTTGGAGCTTAAAGAGATACTGGAAAGCATCTTTGAACACGACCAGTACGACCGGTTGCTATGGTCACGGGCTGTAAAGAACAACCCTGGCGACAAAGAACGAAATGAACAGCTTGCCCGTCGAGCACTAACAACCGACAGTCTGAATCTCGTTCTTGTCGGCGAGATTCTATCACAATATGGTTTTCCAAAAAAGGAACGGGTAGGTGATTTTGGCAATCAAGCTGTTTGGCTGGTCTTCCAGCATGCAAATCTGGAATATCAGAAGAAGTTTCTGCCACAATTAGAAGCTGCCGTGTCACATGGCGACATCGCTCCAATGTACCTTGCATTGCTTCGCGACCGTATCGACGTTCGGGAGGGCAAGCCCCAACGATATGGCACCCAAATCAATGACAAAGGGAATCTTGCTCCACTTTTGGATGCCTCACGTGTGAACCAATGGCGACAAGAAGTTGGATTGCCACCTCTCGAACAGTTTGAAAGAAGGAGCAAGTAAATTCCGATTTATCCTTATCAAACTCCATATCCTTCGAGAAACAATTAGCCCAATTTCATCTTCCATCAGCAAATGGAGGAAACATCAGTTTTTCTCTAAATCTCCAATACTTACCGTTCCATCATCCGCGATTGAAAGGGGAGCAGAAAGTGTAGGCATATCATCGTAAGTCAATACAAGGCCCGTGGTGAACTTTACACCTGGTGTGACGAGCAAACGAGGTGCAGAACCACTCAGATCAAACCCTATCTGCTCACCAATCCACACCGGTTGTTCATTATCGAAACCACCCATGTCGGTAACGGTATTCGTAACCGTAGCTATCTCACGTGCTCCATCCCAAAGCGTTATTTTCTCTCCGTCGATGCTATAACCCAGTCGTTGGCAGAGTTGTTGCTGTAAGTCGTATGGTTCGACACTGAACGCGATGTAAGCTATATCATTATCTCCAAAGCGAATCTGATAGAGCCGATCAACTTGGATGCCCGTTCCACTCATAGCATTGCAAGTAAACCAAAGTGTGTTGTGATCTTTGTCATACGATGCCATAGGTGAACGCTTGTGGTTAAGGTTGGGGAATGTGGTGGAAATAGCATTCTTTACCACGACGATGCCAAAACCGCCGGTTGATGTCGTATCTACTTCAGCGATGGCCTCAACACTGATATTATTAGCCGTATCGCTCATGATTTCATACTGGTGGAAACGTTCTGAACGCACAATTGCTTCCAAGACTTGGGCAGGAGCCTCATCAATTACAACGGGACTGTCCAACGTACCAGCTACAAAAGACGTTTCTACTCGTGAGCTCTTACAAGAACTGCATGAGCTAAAATAAATGGTCTGACCACAAAATATCAGGATGGCGGCCAACATCCATAATTTCTGTTGTTTCATAGTTGTATGATCTATCAAATCTCATGTTCCAAATTGTTCATTATGACACGGAGCTCCTTCTTGAACTTCAAACGGGCTGAATGTTTTCCTGCCATACGTAGTCGTCTCAGACGAGAGCTCTGCTGGTCCGCGTCCCCAAAACGGTCCCTAAAACTTTTCACCAATCCTTTGCCTCCCAGCCCTTGTCTAAGGCCAGAGGCTTTAGTTCCTGATGAATGTCGGGAAAGACTCTTTATCGTCTTATAAAAGCCATTCCACTGTTGGTTCAAAGTGGATAAAACAGTGACGCCACTTTCTGAAAAATGCTTCTCGCGCGACTGCCTTATCTTATCCATCTTTTGTTTAAATGACTTTTTTGTATGATAGGTCTTACTCATCGAAACCGGTTTTCAAAGTATAATAAAACGACCCGCCGATTTAAGCATTGAAAGAGGCTTGGCAGGTTCTCGTAATTCAAAGGTATAGCTTTCCTTTGAGACAGCCAAATGATTAAATGGAAGAGTTTTTGTTATCCCTTCTTGTAACCCCTTTCAAAAACTCGATGTTTTGTTTTAAAAACTTGAATTTCGGCCACAAAAACTCGATGTTTTACTCAAAACATACGGTTTTTGAAAATAAACACCCGATGAATGAAGGTCGAAAACACAATGAATAAAATATAGGAAAGTTCTTTAGAATTAAGTTACGAAAAACACAACTAACAAAAAAATTAGTGCGTAACCCTAAATACGCATTTTTGGCCTTGTGAACCCTAAAGGTTCACCTTTTTAGTCTTCACGAATTTGCAAGTATTTGATATTTAGTGAAATACAAAAATGGTGAAGGTGAAGGCTATTTTTCAATTTCCCCTATGTAGGGGTAGTGTTAATTATTTAAGTTAAAGGCACAGAGATTAACATCTCCATGCCGTTAACTTATGATATAATGAAATTCTCTGTTGTTATTTCAGGAACCGGTCGGCAAATTTGATGAATTGATTCCAGTCGTAAGGCATGGCTCCGTGTCCACCAGAGCGAACATGATAAGCGATGTATCCTTTATCCATGGCATTATCGACTGTCGGTTGGTCTTCACAACCTATACCAGCCAAGCCGTATAAAGCATATACCGGTTCTGCACCTTTCCCTGCTAAAAATTCACCCTTAGGATCTCCCCATGTATCTTCTACAGCAGTAGCCAAATAAATAGGACGCGGAGCACAAAGGGCAATGACAGAGTGTTGATCAAAAGGCATATATTGCTCTCTCAGACTGAACTGTTGGAAATTATCACAAGTCCAATGAGGAAATTCATTATTCATTGACCAAACGGTTTCACCTATCATGCGGCGTGACAAAGCTCCTCCACCGCATCCTGAGTTAACAGGAAAGACAACCGCGAACCGTCTGTCTTGTGCCGCAGCCCAAAGGGCAGCCTTCCCCAAACGAGAGATACCTAAAACGGCCACTTTTTTTGCATCGACTTGTGCATCATTCTGGAAATAATCCATCAAGCGACTGGCTTCCCATGCCCAAGCGGCCAGACTTCCCCATTCGTTAGGACGACGATAAACTTGTTTATCATTATAATAGGCAGAAATCAAGCCATCCGTAAATGATTCCTTCCTATCTGGAGCTGCTTCAAACGTATTTAAGATCGCAACTCCGTAGCCATGTTCAAGAAAAAGATCAGAAGGATACATCTGATTCATAAACCCCCAACCGAAGATCATAAAGAGAGGAACAGGACCTTTCGCATTATTTGGTATTACCAGCTCGGCATGTGTGAGCGGTCCCGCCTCATTCTTATCCGTCAAATAAAGTGTGATATTTTTCTTGGTGTATTTCCCTTGGAAATTCGCATCAACAATTTCAACCTTGTATTCCAATGGATGTTCCAAGACAGGCGCATGTCCATACATATAGGTCTTCACGATATCCAGCAGTTCCGGGCGACGATACTTCTCCCATTCTTCAGCAGAAGTAACAACATGTCCGTTCTCACACAACAAAGGATCCGGCAGCGTATATGCAGGAATCTTACTCTCATCATAATTACGTGTCCATTCTTTCTTTATATCCTGTGACTGAACCGTCAATGTCAGGAAAGAAACAATCAATAAATAAAGTGCTTTTTTCATAATATCAGTATAATTAATTCTTGAAATTCATGTTAGTTTACTTCTTTCATCACGCACATAGCCTCCATGAGCATGCATCCACTCAGTTGAGGGGTTAGGTTTGCGATTTCATCTTTGGTCAAAGCTTTGTGCCAACTGCCGCTGTAAAGCATCGTCTGATGGTTTAGTCCTTGCTCGACCATAATCTTTGCCAGTCCTGTCAGATAATCATGAAACTCCTTTCGGATAGTTTTGTCCAACGCCTCCTCATTAATTAAGCGCACAAAGTAACGGAAGAAGATGCCATGGAACAATCCACCATCACCATGCGTGGCATCCGACAAAGCCCCACCATGATTCGACATATTCCGGATAACATAATAGGAAGCTTTGACTGCGTCGCTCAGATATTGCTGATCACCCGTCAGTTTATACAACTCATGAGCGGCACCGATAAACGTTCCTTGGTTATAAGTAAATACGGAGTGGTTCACCTTACCATTCTGTCCGATATTATCATTTACTGCTCCTGTCTCTTCGTCAAACAAGGTCTTTCTCTCCCATGAATAAATTTGTTGTGCCTTTTTCAGATAATCAGCCGACTGACTATCCTCATGCGAGGTCTTTCCAAACTGTGCCAATCGAGCTGCGATAATAGCCGCTGGACCATTTGAGCAAGCGTTCTTTGATTTTTGTACATCCACTTTCCACGTGATGCCACCATACCAGGGAGCCTCATCATCCGGTCCCCAAGTAGGCCAGATCCATTGATTGAACATCTGCTTCGCCTTTTCGAGATAAGTCGTATTGGAAGTTGTCTCATACATCCGCAGTTGAGTGAGCACAATCCACTCCATGTCGTCCACATAGACGTTCCACCATGGATCTTCTTCTCGTCCTGAAGGGTTATATTTCGGAGCGCCCTCCCACCATTTAGGATAGAAGTCGAGGTATTTCTTATCGCCTGTACGCAAGTAAGCGTCGATGATCACATCCATGGCATGAGCTTGAGGCCAATAATGCTCCGTCGTCATATAGGCCATCTGACTTTGATAATTGAAATAATAGCGTCCAGGTGTCTCTTTGAAGCTATCGCCCCAGAAATTCTGAATCAGTGCCTTCACCATTCCATCAGCCATTGCCGGCCACCTACTATACGATTGTTCTTCGGATGATTTAGAACATGAACAGCATAAAACGCCGACCATTACAAGGATAAATCCGAACCTTTTCATTTTGAGTATATTTTTTACAAATATAACATTAATCGTAATACTTTTATTCTTTTATTCAAACTATTCGTAAACAATTGTTTCATTTTACCGACATAACCATTCTTTCTTTTTGCAACTTCTGATATTTTGTATACTTTTGTTTGCAAAGAGTTCTAAAAACGAAAATGTATGAAAAAGGTTCATTTGATTTTCTTGATGACCATCTGTTTCATGATGGCCAATTCAATGAAAGCACAAGACAGATTGCCTGAATACCTCCAGGCTGAAAAGTTCACTCAGGAGAAACTGAGCACCATGTTGTTCTCAACGGCCGTTGATCCACACTGGTTCCAACAAGGGAACAACTTTTGGTATCAATATAAAACCAGCGAAGGAACGTTCTGGTATGTTGTCAACCCCGCTTCCCGTTCAAAAGAACTCCTATTCGACCGTGAAGAACTGGCAGCACAACTAACTGAAATTGTGCAGGATCCGTTTGAGGCTCATCAATTGCCTATCCAGAACTTGAAAGCCAAGGAAGACGGACGAACCTTTACTTTCGAGGTACAATCCACAAAGGACGCCAAACCCAAAAAAGATGAGAAAGACAAAGGGAAAACGAAAAAAGAAATTTTCTATTTCTCGTACGACTATCCTACCCGCAAACTTACTCATCTGAAAGATAAGGAAGAAGAGCCGAAACGTCTCACCTGGGGTTTGGTTTCTCCGGATAAGCAAACTGTGGTTTATGCCAAGGACTTGAACCTTTACAAGATGAGTTATGCCGATTATGAGAAAGCCAAGAAGAACGAAAAGGATTCGACCATCGTTGAAATCCAATTGACCACCGACGGTGTGAAAGACTTCGGATATGGCGCTCCTTATAGTTTGTTGAATACCGACACCCTTTGTGATGGTAAGCGGAAAAGTGTTTACGGCTCATGGTCGCCCGACTCCCGCTATTTCGTGACCACCTTGGAAGACGAACGTGCTGTTAAAGAGTTATGGGTTATCAATTCGATGGCTCAGCCTCGTCCAACCCTCGAGACCTACAAATACCAGATGCCGGGTGAAAAAGAGGCTCCTATCGAACATCTTTACCTGTTCGATATGCAGAACAACACACGCAAGGAAATCAAGACCGACGCATATAAAGATCAAACCATCAGCGTTCAGAGCAAACAGTTACTGCAGAAACAACGCGATATGGATGAACGCCCGATGGTATGGCTGGGTGATAATAACCGTTTCTTCGTCACCCGTAGTAGCCGTGACCTCTACCGCATCGACGTGTGTACATATACCATCGGACAAGACTCTATCGTCCCTATTATCAAGGAACGGATGAATACTTATCAGGAAACACGCCGCTTGCATGCCTTGAACAACGGAAAAGAACTGATACAGTGGAGTGAACGTGACGGATGGGCTCACCTCTATCTCTATGACGATAAAGGTAATCTGAAGAATCGTATCACCAAAGGGCCATGGCATGTGGAGAATGTGCTGAAGGTGGATGAAAAAAGTCGTACCATCTATTTCACGGCTTGCGGAAAGAATCAAGGTGAGAACCCCTATTATATCCATTTGTATCGGGTGAACTTGGACGGAAGTGGACTGAGACAACTTACACAGACCGACTTCTTCCACCAATCAGAAGTGGATGATGAGGCACGTTTCATTGTCGACAACTATTCTCGCGTCAATACCATTCCAACAGCTGTTGTTTTAGATAACAATGGCAATAAGGTGATGACCCTTCAGGAGAGCGACTTCTCACAACTCTTCGCTAATGGCTATAAATTCCCAGAACTCTTCACGGTGAAAGCCGCAGATGGTGTAACCGATCTCTACGGAGTGATGTACAAACCTTTTAACTTCGATTCGACCAAGGTCTATCCTATCGTGGATTATGTCTATCCAGGTCCACAAGTAGAGGCAGTGAACTATCCGTTCACACGTATGACTCCTCGTACCGACCGTTTGGCACAAGCTGGCTTCATCGTCATCACCGTCGGACAACGTGGCGGTCACCCAAGTCGTTCGAAGTGGTATCATAACTGGGGATATGGCAATATGCGGGACTATCCGTTGGCCGATCATAAGTATGCTATCGAACAATTAGCGAATCGCTATTCGTTCATCGATATAGATAAGGTAGGTATCCACGGACATTCCGGTGGTGGATTCATGAGTACAGCCGCCATCTGCCAGTACCCTGATTTCTTCAAGGTTGCTGTTTCCTGTGCAGGTAACCATGATAATAATATCTACAACCGTTGGTGGAGTGAGACTCACCACGGTGTGAAGGAACAAATTACGGAGAAGGGAGACACTACCTTTGTTTATAAGATTGCTACAAACCCACAGATTGCGAAACAGCTGAAAGGACACTTGTTGCTGATTCACGGAGATATCGACAACAATGTACATCCAGGAAATACCATTCGCGTGGTAGATGCATTGATTCGCGCAGGAAAACGCTTCGACATGCTGATCCTACCTCAACAGCGCCACGGCTTTGGTGACATGAACGAGTACTTCTACTGGAGATTAGTAGATTACTTCTCTGAACATCTACGTGGAAAGAGCGAGAAAACCGTGGATATACCGAAACGGTAGTAATTAACTATAACGAGAACGGGAACGATAACTGGCATATACCTTGGTTATCGTTCCCGTTTTTGTTATCGTTCAATTAGAAAGACCGCAGCCAAGCCCTCAGGTCACCTAACATCTCCAAGTGATACCTGAAGTTTTCGTTGATACCCCATCCATGCTCACCTGTGGCATAGATGTGGAGAGTAGCTGAAACATGGTGCTTTTTCAAGGCTTCATAATACTTAGTAGAATGCAAAGGAGAGACTAGTGAATCGTCATCCGATAAACCGATGAAAGCTCTTGGCGTATCTTCCCTTACTTGCAGTTCATTGCTATAAAGGTTCAACTGCTCCTGACTAGGATTCTTGCCCAGGAACTGCTCGTAGCACCAAAGGATGGTGATTGAAGGATCCGCAGAAATCAAAGGATACATACAGATCTGGAAGTCTGGCCGCTCTGAACGGTCCTTCCAATGAGTAGAAACGGTAGAGGTCAGATGTCCTCCTGCCGAAAATCCCATGACACCCACATTGTTCGGATCGATATTCCACTCGGCAGCATGAGCCCGAACCAAACGTATAGCCTCGAAAACATCCGACTGCGGAACCTCACAATGACCGTAAGGCAAGCGATACTTCACCACGATGGTGGCAATGTCATTCCCTAAAAAGAATTCTGCCCACTCATGACCTTCATAGTCCAGACAAAGCATCGTATATCCACCTCCAGGTAATACGAGGACAGCCTTTGTCGGGGCCGACACATTTTGTGGAAGATAGACAGAAATGCTTGGCTTGTAGTTACGTTTGGCATCATCGTAGCCTTGAGATTCCATTCCATTCGAGTTTGGAAGTCCATCCTGCCATAGGTCGATGTTGATTAGTTTGACAGATGTTTTTTGAGCCTGAACACCCATACCAACCATCATGAGCATACAAAATAAAATCAGCTTTTTCATATCTATAATTTTTAAATCTATTTCTTTACAAAATCAATCTTGTTAGTTCCATCCTCCAAAGTCAAGGTATTGCCTTCCCAAATGAAAGTACCCGTCAGTCCAACAGGTAGGATGACCTCGCCAACCAACTTCTTACCCTTTTGTTGCAAGGATACTGTGATTAGTCCTTTAGGGTGAGGTACTTTTCCCTCCACTTTTTGGAGAACACCCAAATGTGGAGCAACTTTAACCGACTTAAAACCAGCCTCAGCAGGCTCCACTCCACATACAGTTGCGAGGAAATCAATCAAAGGACTGGCACTCCATGCATGACAATCCGAACGGGTAGGTTCCGGATTCTCAGCAAAAGTAGTCAAACCAATGCTCAACATATCCTTCCATGGCTGTAACATCGAAGTATAATCCTCGGACAATCCCACTTTCTTCAAGGCTCTGAAGAGGTAGAAACGATAGTAGAAGGTTGCCTGTATAAGCGATGGGTCAGTATTCAGCTTATGGAAGAGAGCTACTTGCTTATCTTGAGGTACGGCATCCGAGAGGATACCCATAATATTCACATGCTGACTGTAACTGCTACCAGCCAAGTCATCAGCCAGCTCTTGTTTGGCTGCGTCCCAACAATGGTTCCATACCATCTGTCCCAACGAAACAGCCTGATGCTCATAATACGTTGCCAGATGTTCATCTCCGAAGGCACGCAACAGTTCGGCAGCATCCTTTAGAGCATAAGCATACTGCAATGTCAGGATAGCAGAGCCACCTTCCTTCGATGCTTTATGTGTTCCGCCCAACGGAGCATTATTATCCCACGGCCATTCCTTCGGCCAGTCGATGAAATTCCAATGCGGTAACGCACCCAACACACCCGTCCGTGGATCTATCTTATCGTCAAACCAAGCCAATACAGTCTTGATTCCAGGGATGCACGACCTCACAAAATCAGGGTCATCACGATACATCCAATAATCGTGTACCATATTCACCCAGTATAAAGAGAACGGAGGAATCATCTGCGGTGTACGACTCGGATAACGGCTGGCGGTGATACCTTCGTAGGTACGGGAATAATCAAACATCTTGATAGCTTTCCGCATCAAACGGTCGTCACCATCTACATATAAAGAGATTAATGCTTGGATACGTGTGTCTCCGATATATTGCAATTGTTCATAGAACGGACAATCGAAATAGGTCTCGTTGGCACAAAGACGGGCGGTGCGCCAGCCAACTTCCCAAATCTTGCTGAGTTCAGGATCATTGCTAACGAAACTGCCGTTCTCTTTGAACGGATAAGCCGTATACATACCATAGAGATCGTTCAACACCAATGGCTCATCCTTCGTCATGATGTCGAGTTGCAGGTATCGATAGGTGCGGAACCAGAGTGGACGAAACAGACGTCGGTCGCCGCCATCCGGATAATAGATATCTGTAAAACTCTTGATCTCACGTCCCTCTATATCGTTGCGGTTTCCTTTATTCCAAGCTTCCTTATATAAAGCCTCACCATAGCGTACACGAATCTCACTTCCTTTGCCCTTCGAAACAATCAGTTCGGGATAAGCATTGGTAAGGAAGGTTTGGTCAATCAAAATAGAGACTTTCTTATTGGCAGGGACGGTCACTTGAGTCTTTCCTTGCAAAAAGGCATCCGGAACAGCAATGCCTTCTGTACGACGAATGGTCTTCATCCGTAACAAGGCATCCTCCATCAAAGGAATATCTCGCGGACAAAGTACCCAGTCATAGCCAGTGCCCATGCCATACAACTGACCTTGTCCAAGTTGCTGGGCATTTTTCCATGCCTGATCATCGTAAGCTGACTGTTCCCATCCCCATGGATAAGTATCTCCTTGGACTATATCAGCAGCACCGGTATCCTCACGGCCTTGGATTGATGGAGCATAAGCCTGATTCTGATAGACTTTCCAACTACCATCGGTATTCACCAATGCTTCTGTCTCAGTATTTCCCTGAAGAATGAAACCAGTACGGAGGGTCATCTGTGCCCCAGGTGCAAATGTTCCGCCATTCCATACTAGGGCGGCAATGGTGTTATCACCGGCTTTCAGCAAAGAAGCGATGTCTACCGTCTCGAAGTACCAGTGACTAATATCTCCTCGTGCAGGACCGTAACATACCGGTTGTCCGTTTACAAACAGACGATAACGGTTATCAGCGGATACGTTTACTACGAACGATGATGGTGCCTGATTCAGATGGAACGTCTTACGGAAGTGATACACCCCATAATCAGATGCTGAGGCTCCCGGACAAGCAATCCAGTTAGCTTTCCACTTTTGTGCCAAAATTTCTGGAGCAGGTATAGCCTCGTAAGGGTTATTCTCGGCTACAGCAGCACAGAAAAAGCTACAACAAATTATTGCAAGCAAAAACAGTTTCTTCATCCTATTTCTTTTTATAATAATCAATCAAGCCATCCAATGGATCGCGTAAGATAATACCTATCTGCATTCCTTTTTCTTGCAGCCCGTCACGAAGGATATCCTTGAAAACGCAGGCGACAGAGCCAACAGCATTAAAAACATATTCCTGATAGTTCTCGTAATGTGATACAACGTTCCGAAAGAAATCCTCGAAAGCAGCCCGCACCAACAAACAGATATCATCGTGCTGTATGGCTTCCTCGTCGATTACCTTGCAAAGGCTAGCACAGAATCGGTTTGGCATTGGCTCCTTATAAACCTTGCGAATAATCTCATCGTCAGTCATCTGCAAGAAGTTCTTGATTCTCCTACATGTATCAAGAGATAACTCTTTCCGCAAGTATCCCCGAAGGAGGTTACGTCCAATATAAGCACCACTCCCCTCATCACCAAGGATAAATCCCAACGAGCTGACACGATGAGCCACCTTTTCTCCATCATAGACACAAGTATTCATACCCGTTCCGAGAATGGCAATGAAGCCTCGCCCATCACCTAGCAACGCTTTGCAGGCACCGATAAGGTCCGATTTTGCCACAACGGTACTTACTTGAGGAAAAACTCGCCGCAACACATTCCCCATCAACGGTTCCAAGAGAGGAAGGATGCCCGCTCCATAGAAATACACCTCACTAACAGCTTCCCGCCTCAACGATGAAGGGAAGACTGCAGTCATATCTGTGACCATCTCCTCCTCGGAAAGGTATGCCGGATTGTATCCTTTACTAGTAAAACGGACCACATCCCCATTATCCAGGATGCAACCCCAACTTGTCTTAGTCGAACCACTGTCTGCTACAACTTTCATAATCTTTTTATTTAAGGCGAATTTAATAAAAAGCATTGAATAATATCTTGTCTTCTGCAAAAAACTTTGGAACGACAAATCCATCCATGTGGATTTTGGAGTTTTCTATTGTGAAATATGGATAAAAAAATCAGTCACCCCTACCCTAATTGGGAGGAATGACTGAACGTTTTTAAATTCAAGGTTTACTTAGATTTTGCGTACGCCCTTAGCAGTGACGTTCACCCCGTCACCTTTATAAAGGATGGTTCCGGAACCCGTTCGGTTCGCATCGAGTGATTCGATAGGATAGCAACGGATATCACCGCTACCTGTCACTTTCGCCTTGACAGCCTTAGCCTGCACAGCTTCTGCGTCAATATCACCACTGCCAGTCACCAGATAACTTGCCTCATCAACTGAGCCAGCCATCTCTACGTCACCGCTACCTGTTATTTTTGCCGTCAGTTCTTTTGCCGACAAGCCAGCCACCTTCACATCACCGCTACCTGTTACGGAACACTCCACTTTATCTGCTACAATACCCTTGGCTAGGATGTCACCACTACCGGTTACGCCCAAAGTCAGGTCATCGACCTCGCAATCCTGAGTTACTAGGAACGTTGCCGACCCCGTCACCTTTGCCTGACGAATCATCGGAGCCGACACACGAAGCTCCATCACGTCATTGTTTCGGTTGATATTATAATCTTTCTTGATACGAACCACCAATTTACTACCCTCTACATACACCTCAATCAAGTCGATCACGTTCTCACTGGCATACAGTTCTAGACTCTTCTCGCCCACTGCAGGAGTGAAGATCACATCACAATTACCAATTACTGAGACAGCATCGAAATCCTGCACCTGAATCATTTTTGACTGATACTGCTTGTTTGGAATCACTCTCTTTGTTTTGCCTACTACTTCGATACAAGAACTGCACGAAAGGACAATCATCATCAGCATTAATAATACCGCCGAGTTTCTAAAAACACTAAAATGTTTCATATTTAAAAAATAAACGTTTCTGATTATAAGACACTCCTTATAGGAGATTTGTTACAACAAACCGTAAATTATTTCATTTTTTTAAAATATCCAGCCGCAAAATACCGCTTATAAAGGTAGGTTGAGAATAGATAAATAACGATAGCCGACATCCAACCAGCCAACACATCAATCAGGTAATGAGCCTGAATATAAACTGTAGCACAGCATAACAGAATGTAGACCGGAAGCATCAGGTGACCAAGCCACTTCTTTGCCCGATAGGCCATAATGAGAACAATGGTAGAGATTCCTACATGCGAGCTAGGGAAGGCTGCTGTCGGACGCTCGCCAACAGCTTGAGACAATTCAACCAAATTATAGAAGAAACCATGCTCGTATCCAGGACCCGGAAGAAGGATTGCATTCTGATTGAAATAGTCACCTATTGAAGGGAAGACGCCAGCCATCACATTGTCCATACCAATAGCAGGGAAATAGAACTGGGGACCAGCAACAGGTACAAAAATGTAGATGAAATAATAGATGAAGAACGACGCCACCAATACAAAAGATATTTTCTCAAACCACTGAAAACGATAGAGGAAATAGTAAATCGACACAATCGCAATCATTGGGTAATAGCAGAAATAGCCGAAATTGAATGGCTCGCTAAACCACATTGATGGGAGCCACTTACAAAACTCAACCGAAGGTTGACAATAGAATAGGAACTGTTCTAGCGACGCAAAAAGATGATCAAGGTTCGGGAATAGTCTGTTGAACTCATAGGTGTCGGGATACCAATAAGCAAGGAAAGACATCTGAAGAGCTACCCGAACGAAAACGGTTAGCTTGCAAGGATATAATCTGTACAAGGAGTAGGCGCAAGCCGTCAAAGCTACGATGACTACTCGTTCAATTATCATCCGCGTAGGATGATCCATCCGACTGAACAAGCAGAGTATCATCAATGTCGTAAAGGCATTGTATATCAAGCTGATCTTTTCAACCGCCAATAATCCTTTGAAATCCTTTATCGCCTTGAACATACTAAATCCATCCCTCCTGCTTATACCAAGCAACTATTTCCTTAACGCCACGTTCCAAAGAATAATCGGGCACATATCCTAAATCATTAATGGCAGGAGTAATATCACATTGCCAGTTGCGTTGCTTCATTATCTTATACTTATCTCCATTCAGGGTGCTGGATTTGCCAAAGAGAGCGGCAAGTCGTTCTGCACACAGCGAGATAACTTTCAATAACCATAAAGGACTCTTGAACCGAAGCACCCACGGATTACCCAGCTCCTTCTGGATAAAATCAGAGAATGCACGGCTGGTATATACTTGTCCGTCTGTCAAGAAGTAACATTTACCTGTTACATCCCTGTCGATAGCAGCAAAGACCGCTTTCACCAAATCCTTCACATAGACAAAAGTAATCAATTGCTTCTTATATCCTACGGCAAAATCTACATGGTTACGAATGGACTTCACCATCAAAAAATAGTCTTTTTCGCGAGGTCCATAAATGCCTGTCGGACGGAAAATAACATATGGGAAGTCATTTTGCGACATCAGGAACTGTTCTGATTTATACTTACTGATGCCATAAGCCGTATTCGGTTGGGGTGTATCCGAATCCAAAATAGGTTTGTAATCCTCTTCATGAATAGGGCCAAATACACTCAGGGTACTGATATAGATGAACTTCTCGGGCACCATATCAAGTTTTTGCAAGGTTTCGACAAAGTTTCTGGTACCAATATAATTGGTCTTCTCGAAATCCTCTTTGTTGCGACACTTGGTCACGCCGGCACAATGAATGACATAATCCCACTTGCCGAATTCCTCTTTAAAGGCTCCCAGCTGTTTGAGTAAGTTTTCCTGATGTAGGAAATCTAATTCAATAAAAGTGATGCGTTCATCTTTTAGGTAACGTTTGCTACTGGTCTTACGCATACCAGCCCATACCGACATCTGCAAGTCCAACCCTTTCTCCACTAAAAAGCTACCTACAAATCCGCTTGCTCCCGTTACTAAGATCTTTTTACCCATTCAACGTAAAATTATGCAGGAACAAAGATAATGGAAAATAGAGATAGAAACAAAGTTTAAAATCCTTTTTCCAACTGTTATGCAAAAAAACAAGCGCAAACTATCACTTTTCCAATTATTTTGTTTACTTTGTACAATAATTCAAAAAAACTTTACTATGGGTAAAAATAAAGAGAAAAAAGCTGGTAAACGAATGAAAAAGACCGAGTTGGTTGACCTTATCAACAACTTCTTTATCAGCCAACCACTGGATGAATCATTCAGCCTTAAAAAGATATGTACCATTCTTCGGCTTACGACCCATCCACAGAAACGTCTGTGCTTCGACATCCTCGAAGATCTCACATACGAGGGCTTTTTGAAGAAGGTATCCAGTAATGAATATATAATGAACAACCGCGGTCAAGTGCTCACCGGCACCTTCCAACGGAAGAGTAATGGAAAGAACATCTTCGTACCAGAAGATGGCAGCGATCCGATTATGATAGCTGAACGTAACTCCGCCCACGCTATGAATGGAGATATTGTTCGCATCAGCTTCTTCGCCCGCCGTAGGAACCGTGCTCCAGAAGGAGAAGTCATCGAGATCCTTGAACGTGCTAAAGATACTTTCGTGGGTACCTTGAAGGTAGACAAATATTATGCTTTCCTACTTACAGAGGACCGCACCCTAGCGAACGACATCTTTATCCCAATGGATAAGTTGAAGGGAGGAAAGACTGGTGATAAAGCCGTAGTGAAAATTATCGAATGGCCAGCTGATGCTAAGAACCCAATAGGTGTAGTCGTTGACGTCTTAGGAAAAGCTGGTGAGAATAATACAGAGATGCATGCTATCTTGGCTGAATTCGGATTGCCATATGTCTATCCGAAGAGTGTGGAGAAAGCAGCAAATAAGATTCCAAAGACTATCACGGAGGAAGATCTGGCTGAGCGTGAAGATTTCAGGGATGTTGTCACCTTCACCATTGACCCAAAGGATGCAAAGGACTTTGACGATGCCCTTTCTATCCGCAAACTACCGAATGGTTTATGGGAAGTAGGTGTCCACATTGCCGATGTGACTCATTATGTAAAGGAAGGTGGCATCATCGACAAAGAAGCCTATGCTCGTGCCACATCCGTCTATTTAGTTGACCGCACCGTACCAATGCTACCGGAAAGTCTTTGTAACATGCTTTGTTCGCTCCGTCCAGATGAGGAGAAGTTGACCTACTCCGTTATCTTAGAGATGAACGATAAGGCAGAAGTGAAAAAGTCACACATCGCCCACACGGTTATTAAAAGCAACCGTCGTTTCTGTTACGAAGAGGCACAAGCTATTATTGAAACGGGAGAGGGTGATTACAAAGATGAGATCCTGGAGCTTCATAAACTTGCCCAAATCTTACGGAAGGGACGTTTCATAAACGGAGCGATTGCTTTCAATCGTGTGGAGATGCGATTCGATATCGATGACACCGGCAAACCTATCAGCGTTTATTTCAAGGAGTCCAAGGAAGCCAATCAACTAATTGAGGAATTCATGTTGCTTGCCAACCGTACCGTGGCGGAACGCATCGGAAAGGTAGGCAAGGACAAGAAGGCAAAAGTTTTCCCTTATCGTATCCACGACCTTCCAGCTCTTGATAAGTTAGAGGATCTGAACTCCTTCGTCAGCCGTTTTGGTTATAAGATCAAGACTGTAGGCAATAAGACAGAAATGGCAAAATCGTTGAACAAGATGTTGGCGGAAGTCAAGAATACAAAAGAACAGAACCTTATTGAGACTGTTTCTCTACGTGCCATGCAGAAGGCTCGTTACTCCGTTCACAACATCGGTCACTACGGATTGGCTTTCGATTACTATACTCACTTCACCTCTCCTATCCGTCGTTATCCCGACATGATGGTGCATCGCTTGTTAACCCGTTATCTGGATGGAGGACGAAGTGTTTCGGAGGTGAAATACGAAGAGTATTGCGACCATTGCTCCGATATGGAACAGCTTGCGGCCAATGCTGAACGAGCTTCCATCAAGTACAAGGAGGTAGAGTTCATGAGCGAGCATATCGGTGAGGAATACGAAGGGACCATCTCGGGTGTTACCGAGTGGGGCATCTACGTTGAGATTAACGAAAACAAATGCGAAGGTATGGTACCTGTTCGTTTACTGGATGATGATTATTATGACTTTGATGAGAAGAACTATTGCCTGGTAGGCCGTAGATATCATCACCAATATAATTTAGGAGATTCCGTTAAGATACGTGTTGAGAAAGCCGATCTTGAAAGAAAACAGTTAGACTTTTCACTTGTTAATTGATAATTAATATAAGTAATTCAAAACATATTAAAATGGCTACAAATAGAAGAACATTTCTGAAGACATTGGGAGGACTTGGGCTTTTCACCATTGTCCCTCGCCGTGTATTAGGTGGGAACAACTTTGTTGCCCCTAGTGACCAATTGACCAAAGGTATCATCGGTGTCGGTGGTATCGGTAAGAGTTCGTATCACTTTACCAGTAATGAGAAATGCAGGCTGGTAGCAGTCTGTGATGTTGATGACAACCACGTAAAGCAAGCCGTGGATATGGCAAAGTCAAAATTCAACGAAACAGTACAGACCTACCATGACTTTCGTGACTTGATCAAAGATCCGAATGTTGACGTTGTTCACATTGCAACTCCTCCACACTGGCATGCTCTGATGTCTATTGAGGCAGCTAAGGCAGGAAAGGATATCTGGTGTGAGAAACCAATGACACGTACCATCGGAGAAGGAAAGCGGGTCATTGAGGCTGTCAACAGATACAAACGTATTTTCCGTCTAAACACATGGTTCCGCTTCACAGATACATTCTATGGTTTGGGAACGACTGTTCAACCATTGAAGAAATTGGTGGATAGCGGTCTGCTCGGATGGCCATTGAAAGTTGTTGTTTCCGGTACAACCGGTTTTACATGGAAATTCTTTTGGGTAGGCCAAGAAAACCTTCAGCCACAACCTGTTCCACAAGGCTTCGACTACGATATGTGGTTAGGTCCGGCTCCATTCAAGCCGTATCACGTACATCGTACTCACCAGACCTTCCGTGGTTATTGGGATTATGATGGTGGTGGTTTGACAGATATGGGTCAGCACTATTTGGATCCAGTTCAATATTTGTTAGGCAAGGATAAAGAGTTGCCTATCAAGGTTGAGGTAGATGCTCCACAACAACATCCGGATGCTGTTGGTATCTGGCACAAGATTACTTATACTTATGCCGACGGTTGCCAGATTGTATTGGAAGGTGAAGGCTTCGAAAGCAAGGGAGACACCGCTTACATCGAAGGACCAAAGGGTAAGGTTTACAAAGGTTTCCGTTGTACCATCCCAGACATCATGAACAAGTTGGCTGAATACCCAGATCCAGAACCACAACGTACCGACTTTATCGAATGTATCCATACTCGTCAAAAGTTTGCTTTGAACGAGGAAAACGGACATCGGAGCTGTACGTTAGTCAACATGGGAGCTGTCGCACTCCGCTTGGGACGTCAAGTCCTGAACTTCGACCCAGTGAACCAGTTGTTCATCGGTGATGATGCAGCCAACGCATTAGTTGATCAACCAATGCGTGGACCTTGGAAAATATAATGTCGTACCCAAATTATTGAAACAATGAAAAAATATATCTCATTTATAACATTACTTATCTGCCTTCTGGCATTTAGTAATACCACATCGGCACAAGTGGACAGCCGCCAACGGGCCACTTCGACCATCATCGCTGACGGACTTGCCCAGTTACCAGCACAACAGCCGGATGTATACAACAAAGTCATTGGCGAACTTGCCAATACGGGTTCTGAAGGACTTCAGATGATTATCAACATGCTGACTCCTGCCGACAAAGGTAAGAACGCTACCTTTGAATATGCTATCAACGGTATCGTAAACTATGTAACCCTGAAAGAAAATGCTAGTCTGAAAGATGCTGTACGCAAAGGATTGACAGAAGGTTTAGCAAAATGTACAGACAATGCCAACAGAGCATTCCTCTTGTCACAGTTGCAGAAATGTGCTACTGCTGACGATGCCGCTACATTCAGCAAATATCTTTCTGATTCTTATCTAAGTGACTTTGCCGCACGGGCTTTGATGTCAACTCCTGGAATCGACAATCAGGTTATTGATCTGATGAAAGCAGGTTCTGCTCCTAAGAATGTTTTGGCCAATATTGCCAGCTTCCGGAAGTTAAATTCTCCTGAGGTTGAACCAATCCTCTTATCATGGGTAAAAGGAGCTGATGCTAATACCCTTCCTGCTATCTACGATGCTTTGGCAGCCTGTGGTAGCGTAAAATCACTCAGTGTATTGAAAGCTGCTGCTCAGAATGCAACCTATCCATCCAATGCCATGGATTCATATTTAGGATTGCTGAACAACCTGACAAAGGTTGGTCAAGCAAAGAAAGTGATGAAAGAAGCAAAAGCATTGATGAAGAACGGCAATGGTTTCATCCAAAACGCTGCCCTTCAGCTCTTGATGAAGAACGATAAAGCAAACGTTCCTTCATACCTTCTTTCTGCTCTCAATAGCAGCAATAAGGATTTCAGAAATGCCGCCCTTGATAATGCAACACGCCTTGTGTCTGATAAAGGGCTTGGTGACCTAGTTAACCTCGTTGTAGGAAAGATGCCGTCTTTGTCGGCTGATGCACAGACCGACGTTATCCAATGGTTGGGTAATAATCACGTCTCCTCTCAGGTTGATGCAGTGGTTAACGCTGTATCTTCTCCTAACGATAATATCGCCAATGCTGCAATCCGTGCAGCCGGCGTCATTGGAGGTCAGAAAGCATTGAATGCTTTGATTGGGCAATTAGGAGGTAAGCGTGCCGGACTCGCCAGTGCTGCTCTGCAAGCTTTCAATGGTAATATCGGCGATGGCATCATGAGCGCTTTGAACGGTAGTGCTGAGACGCAAGTAGAAGCTCTGAACTTGGCATCTACTCGCAAGATGTATAATTCATACGATAAGGTTACTTCTTTGTTGAATTCACCCAATATGCAAGTACGCAATGCAGCATACGATGCTTTAGCAGGTGTTGTTAAACCGGAAAACTTTGATGCACTTTGCCAATTGATGGAGACTTCAACAGGCAACCAAACCGAAAAGGTTCAAACAGCAGCGTTGAATGCCATCAAGAACTTGCCAACAGACCAACAATATAATATGGTAAGCAAGGCTATGGACAAGACTTCAAAAGCTTCGTTATACTATCCACTATTAGGTCAGGCAGGAAACTCGGACGCTATCTATAAGATTTTACTGGCTTACAACAGCGCCTATAACAAGAGTGCTGCTCTTCAATCTCTTTTGAAAGTTGACAATCCTGAGATGATCGACATCTTATACAGCCTTGCTCAAAAAGAGAGCGGACAGACAAAGGATGATATCTTGAACAGATTCCTTTCTTTGATTCAATCATCTGATAAGAACAATGGTGAAAAATACAGTCTGTTCAGTCGCGCACTGGCTTTGGATCCTTCCACCGCTGTTCAAAACAAACTGATTGAAGCATTAACTTCTATCAGAAGTCTTCCTGCTTTGATGCTTGCATCCAAGTATATGGATAACAATGGTACAGCTAAGCAAGCCGCTACTACTGTAAAGGATATCCTCAGCAAAAACAAAGAACTGTTGGGCGGAAACACTGCTAAGCAGATGTTGACGAAAGCTCAGAACATCTTCCGGGTTCAACCAGAAACTGATGCAGTATATGCTGTAGATGAAATCACTGGTTTACTTCGCAATGTCCCAAACACAGGTTTCGAATCGGTTGCTGTAAACGCTGTCGCTCCAAACAAACCATTCAAGTCAGCAAAGCAGTATGAGAATTTTGAAATGTATGTAGACTGGAAATCAGCTGATGATGCAACCATGAGTGTACGCTCTATGCCTGAAATAGCCTTGAGTGGAACAAATGGTGTTCAGTTCCTGCACGACAAGAGCGCAGAAAACATTGCTTTGCCTGAAGACTGGAACACCCTTTATGTAAAGGTGTTGAATGATCGTATCTTTGTTGAGTCAAACGGAACAAAGGTTGTTGAGAATGCTATCATCAAGAATACTCCTGAAAACAAACCGATTAATGTGAAGGGATTCATCGAGGTTGCTACGGGCAAGAAGGGTAATGTAGACCTTCGTAACCTGTATATCCGTGAGTTACCAACAACTCCTGTTTTCGTATTGTCAGATGAAGAGAAGAAAGCCGGCTTCGAAGTTCTTTTCGATGGTCGTTCCTTGGAGAAATGGCAAGGTAACCTGACAGATTATGTTCCGGAAGATGGTAACATCTATGTTTCTGCCAACTATGGTGGTACAGGCAACCTGTACACCAAGAAGAAATATAGCGATTTCGTGTATCGCTTTGAGTTCTGCTTCGGCGTAGAAGGTGTTAACAATGGTATCGGCATCCGTACAAACATCGGTTCAGATGCTGCATACGATGGAATGGAGATTCAAGTTCTCGACCACGATGCTCCTATCTATAAAAACCTAAGACCGTATCAACAACACGGTTCTGTTTATGGAATCATTGTTCCAAAACATGTCGACTTCGGTCCGATCAATACTTGGCATAAGGAAGAGATTCGTGCCGTAGGTGATCATATTACAGTAACTGTTGATGGTGTCGTTATTTTGGATGGCAATATCCGCGAAGCATGTCAAGGTCATAATGTTGCACCTGACGGCTCAAATACAAATCCTTATACAGTTGACCATCTGAATCATCCAGGCCTGTTCAACAAGGACGGTTACATCAGTTTCTGTGGTCACGGTGCAGGTGTTAAGTTCCGCAACGTACGCATCCTCGATTTGAGTAAGAATAAGAAATAATTATTATTAACCTAAGGGATATGCTCGTAAGCATATCCCTTTTTTATTTTGTTACTACATGAAAAACACAATTTCACTTTGGGCGTTGTTGCTCATATTAGCTGTTACAGCCTGCAAGACCAACGGTCAGAAAGCAGAAGATGATTCCACGAAAGTGATAAACGGAGTCACCTATAAACTGGCAGATTTCCCTCTGTACATCGACCCCGTTTATAATGGTCCGTCCGATCCTACGACTTGCTACAACAGTCAAACAGGAAAATGGTACATGTACTATACTAGTCGTCGCCTCAATGTAGATAGTCTCTCAGGAATCCGACAAATACACGGCTCTCCTATTGGCATTGCTGAATCTTCGGATGGTGGTGCAACCTGGAAATACATCGGTGACTGCAATATCGATTATAAACCCGACGAGTTCCCAACATATTGGGCTCCTGACGTATTGGAAAACGAAGGACTATATCATATGTACCTATCGTATGTTCCCGGTATTTTTGATAATTGGGAGCATCCACGCGATATGGTCCACCTGACAAGTAAGGATGGTATCAATTGGAAGACGGAGAGCGTTTTGGATTTGGGTGTACGAAAAGTCATCGATGCAGGCATTATCCGACTTCCAGATGGTGTTTGGCGTATGTGGTACAAGAATGAAGCTGAAGCACATGATATTATTTGGTATGCTGACAGTAAAGACCTTTACAATTGGGAGGTCAAAGGTTCAGCAAACTTAAACGGCATCAATGGAGAAGGTCCTAACGTTATTTTCTGGCATAATAAATATTATATGATTGTTGATGAGTGGAAAGGACTCTCTGTTTGGTCTTCCGACGATGCCACCCATTGGACAAAACAAGACGAATACCTTATCGCGGGTATTCCTTTACCAGACGATGATCAGCAACCTACAGACCAAGAAAGACGTAGACGACCACGATATGTAGACGGAAGTAGAGGTAATCATGCCAGTATTAAATTAGCTGGTGACCATGCATATATGTTTTACTTCAGTCAGATTCCACGAAGCATGAATATGCGCGGACTAGCGGTTTATGTTCAAGAGCTTATTTACAATGAAGATGGTACGATATCATGCGATCCAACAGCTAAATGTTATATAAATCTGAACGCCAAATAAAAAAATAATTGCTCTTTTAAAGGAGATAGCCATAAGCTATCTCCTTTTTTTGTTTTTTAATGATTAATTCACACCAACTTGAAAACCAGCAATTTATAGGGAACACGTCTTCTTCATTTTTGTCACAATGACTTTTTTGTAGAAAGCAAATGACTTTTTACTAGAACGATAAACTATTTTATTTGCATTGAGCCTGTCATACTTTCTACTTTTGCTCAGCGAAAAACAAGAATAACGCTGATTATGAAAAAAAAGTACACAAAACCAATAATGAAAATTGAAATGTTTGTGCCACATCAATACATAGGTGCATGTAACACATCCAATTTCTATTGTAATAAGGATTTGGATTTTGGTGAAGATTTATACCTCCCAAATAATAGTGTTCAATGGCCTAGAGACTACGAAGACGTTTTAGTTGATGGTGAATGGGTAACCAGGAAAACAGCCTATGAGCCTGTGGATGGGTGTGGCATGAATTTCAAGAACATTGAATATCCCGAAATACATATCCAGCAGGGTTACATCGTGAAATGCGGCGATGATTTCGAAAATCCAAATCACGAAAAGATTCCTGTTTGGGTTTGGGATGGTCAATCAACTGGAAGCTATTATACACCTGGGGATTTTCATACTCACATTAGCACAATAGAACCGACAAACGCTTCATAAGGCATAACTACATTTATTTACCCCCTATTATTTTTTATAATTTACCCGGGTGCAACAAAAATAAATTAGCTTAACTGCGGGTAGCAGGCAATGGGAACAGCCTGCTACCTTTTATCTAAGCAGATACCGTCTTAAAAATACAAAAAAATGCTTATCTTTGCCGTGAAAAGTAGTTTTTTACCTAACCTCGTGAACTTTATGACTGGTTATAAGTATTGTTTTATTGTATTCCTATTCCTTTTTAACTTTTCTTCTCCTATCTCTGCTTTTGATATCAAAGATGAAGAAATCAATCAAGATGGTATTAATAAATACACACTCGTCAATGTTGAGAAGGCAAAGGCTATCATGCAATTGATGAGAGAACGTAGGATGTTCCCCACTTATAAACTAAACCGAATAGAAGGATCCATCTATTTTAATCGTGCGGATTATATTGAAGCCTTAAGGTTATATAAGCGTGCACTCTTTGATCAGGAAATAGAAAAGGTAATTCCCGAGAAACTGGCAATCTACAATATGATAATGCTATGTTATTATTATCTGCATGATATCCCCAGCACTGAGTATTATGTTGAGAAGTTATATGACTTAGCCACCAAATCGGATAATAAACTATATCTTTCCTCTGCTTATTTCGGGAAAGGATTAGTCGACCATGCAAAAAATAATAAAGCCACTGCATACTCTCATTTTGAAGAATGTATCTCGTTATTAAAAGAAATAGATACTCCCTGCTCAAGAGATAAGTTGTTTTATCGATATCTTTCATTGTTAGAACATCAGCAAGAAGACAACCTAAATGAGGAAGCACTTCAGACGATTCAAATCATATATGATTTTCAAGCATCCAGAGATTCAAGTGAAACTTATATGGATCCTTGGGATAGTGTACATAAAAAAGATTATCTGGCACATTGCGCCGTTATTCATCAACGGCTTGGACATACTGAATTGGCAGCTGACTATTACCAACAATTCATTAATACAGCCAATATGTACCAAAGCGATTATAAATGCATTGAGCCATACCTCTATGATATGAAGCTGTATGATGACATCATTCGGTTCACTAATGCTCGCAAGTACTATTTGAAATCCATTGCCGATACTATGAACTATGAGATGATTTCGATAAGTGAGATGTCGGCAAGAGCTCATATTGCCAAAGGAGACTATGATAAAGCTTCCTCCGACTACGCTAAAATCCTTTTGTACTACGAGAAAATCAAACAAAGTGAGGAGAATAGCATTATGACCGAGTTGACCTCCAACTATGAGATGAAGGAAAAGGAATTAACAACGGAACGTCAAACAACCAGAACTAAGATAAAAAACATCTTGTTTGTGACATTTCTTTTATTTATGATGGCCGCTTTTATTGTCTACCGTACCATTCATTACAATAGAATCATCACACGTAAGAACCAAATCCTGACAAAACGTATCGACGAACTTCTTAGTTTCAAGGAAGACTTATTTAAAGAAAATAATCAAAAGAAAGAAGAGTCCAACGAACTGGAAAAAGAACTATTTGACCATATGCATCAATGTATTGTTAAGGATCAATTGTATTTGGATCCAGAACTTTCAAGAGAAGTGTTGATGAAGAGATTTTGTATTCCTAGAAATGTCTTCTCCTCTTTATTCCATAAATACATGAATACATCATACAATCAATATATCAACGATTTCCGTTTGGAATATGCTATTAAGCTCTTTAAAGACTATCCTAACTATACTATAGATGCGATAGCCAATGAAAGCGGATTCTATTCACCAACATCCTTGTACCGTCTTTTCTCACAGAAATATGGAATGACTCCTTCAGAATATAGGACGATGCTTATTGAATCTTCCCAACAGGAGAAACAGAATTTGTCAGTCCCACCAAAGGATTGTCAAACTTCTTGTGGGTAACTTCGCTAAAAACATATATGTTATCATTCGCTTAAGATTGCCTTTCGGATAGCCTCTTGAAGAGGAGTAACATTCTCTATGCGAACTAACTGCCAAGTATCTTGATTCAAAGCAAGACCAGCATATTGCAAGCATTTCGCATAATCGATTTCATCGGTGGTGTCAACATAATGTCGCATCAAATCTAACGGTTGGCCCGCAACTTCTTTGCATGCGTTCCAAAATTCTTCTTCTGTATAGCCACGTTTTAATTCCTTATAGAAACGATTATATAAAAGACGCATTACATCATCCAAACTCTGCTTGTTTTCGGTCATCCGACGAATCTCTATATCCATCAACAGTCCTAAGATAGGTCCTTTATCATAATAAGAAATCCGAACATCTTTCCCGTTCTTTCCAAAATTAAAGAAGTTCAGCCATATATCATAACTGCTTTGTCGAAGACTCATTCGTTTATGTCCTTCCTGTGATTCTATTGTTTTGATATAATCAGAGATAAAAGCCAGAAAATCATCCGAGGAAGACAATCCTGCACGTCGCATGAGAATACCTTCGTAATAAACGGTAAAACCTTCGGCTACCCAAAGCATTGGAGTGAAAACCTCTTTATCGTAATCAAATGGTCCTAATTCGATTGGACGAATATCCTTGACATTATAAAGATGGAAGTATTCGTGAGCAATGAAATTCATAAACGCCCTATAGCTTTGCTCGCTTTCAAACCTAAATGAACCAGAGGTATAGCACGCCATGGAATTTCGGTGCTCTAATCCTCCTCCACCTGCTCCCAATAAAATAAAGCAATATTTCTCATAAGGTATATCCTTCATCATCTCAGTAGCTGAGGCCATAATTTTCTTTACGTCTTCACGGAAAGTACTTTCCTCCAATCCATCCGGACACTCCAACGCCAATTCATAATGCTTGCCTTGGAAAGCAAACTTTTCCACATAATGATTACCCATCAAAACTGGAGAGTCGTACAACTCATCAAAATCATTTGCGTGAAACTTTTGGATTTTCCCTTCTGATGAATCCAAAGCCTGTAATCCTGTTGATACATGCTTCCAATTATCTGGCAATACAAAGGAAACCTCTACCCCATGCTCTTTCTGTCCTTCTTCATACATGAGCACACCATTTGTCGGAATAAACGCAATCTCATTGTTTACCCTACATTCTGCAACACTTCTGGCGTCGGCAAAGACACGATATCTTATTTCAAAAGATGAAGAAGTAGGATAAACTCTCCATCCATTTTTCTCAACTTTTTCCCATTTCAACGGTGCACCTTTTGTATCAGTTGCCTGAAAGTCCGTAAGGTTTTTCGGATAATCAACAATCAAATAATAACCAGGAGCCCAAACCGGCATTTTCAACAATACCGGATCTTTCATTATATCGTTTGCTTCATAAACCATACATACATCCAAGTAATGACCTATCGTGTCTACCCGTACCTCATAGTTCATTGAGAATTCTTTACGAGAGGAACAAGATGCAAACAATACAATAATAAACAGAAGTGAGATTAATCTTTTCATATAACAATCATAAATGAAATACAAGGCGAAGTTAAGAAAAAATGTCATAGTATATTTCAAACTGAAAAAGAATATGTAACTTTGACTTTATCGAAGTTTGTATCATTCAGATAAATAGTATTTTTATGTCTGCATCAACAAAAGTCCGTATTCCATATTTAGATTTTCTAAAATGTTTTGCCATTGCTAGTGTCTTATTAGGTCATTCTGTAGAACAAATCACAGGAAACGATTTCTGGGATAACCCCATTTGGAGTTTTATCTACTCCTATCACATGCCTTTATTCATGTTTCTGTGTGGTTACTTTTTCTCCTCCTCCTTGAAACTCTCATTCATCGATTTGGTAAAAAAGAAGTTTATCCAATTATGGATACCGTCCTTGACAGCTTTTGCCCTTATGTTTCTTTTTGTTTGGCTGACAAAATACAATCCTTGTCCTGAGCTGATGGATTTCAGCTGGTTTGGTTTCTTCAATGCCGTTTGGTTCTTAAAGAGTGTCTTTTTCTGCTATATCATTGGATACCTCTTTATAAAGATATTCCATAATCCATGGGTTGCCGCGATTCTCTCCTCCGTCATTGTGCTTCTATTCCCTATCTTTAATACAGATAATATTGATTATATGCTCCCAATGTTTTGGTTGGGCTATCTTTGCAAACTTTATCAAGCGACTATCGACAAGAATCGCAAGGTCTTACTCATCGGTTCTACTGTGTTGTTTGCCCTATTGCTCCTTAAATGGTCGGGGCGACTCACCGTTTACATGGTTCCAATCCACGTCTTTGACTGGGCGAGCATGAGTTTCGATTGGAACAATTTAGGAATTACCTTATATAGAATGGTAATCGGTATGGCTGGAAGCATGTTTTTCTTCTTGTTAACACCTATTGTCTACAAAGGTATAGAAAGTTGGAAGATTACTCCTGTTCTTAACAACATCGGTAAATGCACGTTAGGCATCTATTGGCTACAGACTTTCCTGTTGGAATGTACTTGGCATGGTATCGGGCTCTATGTGAACACAGCAGCCAGTTTCATCATAGCCCCAATCATTATGATAATAGAACTGACTCTCTGTTATCAACTTGTTTTGCTTTTAAAGAAAAACAAGGTAACAAAGTTATTGGTGCTTGGGGAAAAAGAGAGATAACTATTTTTTCTTGAATTCTTTTGCTCGCTCTACCAGATCCTTGTAGATTTCCAACATCTCTGGATGTTTTTCGTACATACTTTCTGGATGGAACTGCACACACAGGATGCCTTCTCCTTCCATAGCCTCTGGCACCCCGTCGGGAGCAGTTGCTGTAATGTGCATTCCCGGTGCTAAATCCTTTACACACTGATGATGATGTGTGTTTACTAAAGCCTTACCACCCAAGATTGAAAACAATCTGGAACCAGGAACGATGGAAATGGAATGATGAGGCGTTGTATTTGTAGAATATTGACCATGTTGGATCTTAGGAGAATAATCTGAAGAAGGGATATCCTGACACAAGGAACCGCCCAATGCCACATTCGTTACCTGCATTCCACGACAAACGGATAAAATAGGAATGTGCTTTCTCTTAGCTAAACGGATAAGAATAATCTCAAAGTAATCACGTTCTACACATTCTTTGCCAAAATGTGGGCTAGGCTCTTCACCATAGAAGAAAGGATGCACATCCTCGCCTCCCGGAACAACAAGTCCGTCAATCATTGAAAGCATCCTGTCAATCTCTTTCACATCATCGTTGATGGGGAATAAAACAGGGATTCCTCCAGCTGCTCTGATTACATCAACATAATGCGTTTCCGTCGCATAATGAGTCTCTTTAAACAGTGTACCGATACCAATGACTGGGCGTTCTTCTTTAGCACCATCTTTCACGATTGACTCTATTCTTTGTCCCAGCTGTTGAATATCATAGATTCCTTCTGCCTGCAGTCCTTTCCGCGCAGATGATTGTGCAAATCCTATAAAAGGAATGACGCAAAACATTAGAAGCTGAATAATCTTTCTCATGGTATCTCTGTTTTATGCTTAAAATGGCGTTTTCTTTCGGTTTTCTTCTTCTTCTTTCAACTTCTGCTCTTTCTTTTCTTCTTTTGCATCCTTCTTAATCTGCTTGATTTCCTTTTTTATTTCTTTTCGCTTTTTACTGAGTTCCTTATCGATGTTTTTTAGTTCCATTAGCTCCAGTTTCTTTTCATTAATCTGTTCTTCCTTTGCTAAGTCGATTTCGCTCTTCCCACTGACCAAGTCAATACCCAGTACATCTCGAAAATAAATGTATGTCCAGCATGTTACTTTATAAAGATATGGATGACATTTCTTACAAATAAGAGACCCCATATGCTTCCCTCTGTTCACTTTCTTTGTAAACACACTGTTCACTGAATGTGAGGCCGTTGCTGCAGAAGTCAACAAAGACACCTCTCTCCCTCTATTCCATATTGGATAGGAAGATATAAAGAGTGCAAAAAACAACAGTCCAATTGCCCACAACGTATATTTTTTCTTTTTTGTCATAACTTTTTAGGTTTGAATTTGGGATAAAGGTATAAATAAAACGAGAAGCAAAGCAAAAAGCATATTCATTTTTAGGATAATTTTGCTCATATTCGTAAAGGCAAACAATTTTTGTTTTCCATCATTCTTGAGTAATAATTTACCTTTTATCTTTCTTTAATCAGTTTTTTGCCTAATTTTGTATGTTAGAAAAGTTATTATCATTCAATACATAAAAGAACATGAAGACATTATTAAAAAATTTATCGTTTGCATTAGCAATTCCTTTCTTGCTTTCTTCATGCGAAGGTAAGCAAAATACCTTAACTGCTCAAGAGATGGCAGATGGTTGGGAATTGTTGTTTGATGGAACTACCCTGAACGGTTGGCGTGACTATAATGGTGATGCGTTGACTGGGCCTTGGGAAGTTGTCGATGGAACGATTATGGCCGATGGTGGCGGAAGCGATGCCAATGGTTATATCGTTACAGACAAAGAATATGAGAACTTTGAACTCGTTTGGGATTGGAAGATATCTAAAGGTGGAAACAGCGGTATGTTGTATCACGTTGTAGAACGTCCACAATTCAAGGTTCCTTATGTTACCGGTCCTGAATATCAGTTGATTGATGACGAAAATTTCCCAGAACCGCTCGAAGACTGGCAACGTTGTGGAGCCGACTATGCTATGTATGTTCCTGATTTCGACACAAGAGATTTGAAACCTGCTGGCCAATGGAACACCTCCAAGATTATTTTCGACAATGGTCATGTCGTTTATTTCCTGAACGGAAAGAAATTGTTTGAATTTGATACTTGGACAGAAGATTGGTTCAAACGTAAAGCTGCTGGTAAGTGGGCGGATGCTCGCGAGTACGGTATGGCAACGAAGGGTTTAATCTGTTTGCAAGATCATGGTTACCCTGCATGGTTCAGAAACATCAAGATCAAAGAACTTCCACGCAAGACTTATGAAGCAGATCTATTCAACGGAAAAGACTTGACTGGTTGGATTAACTACGGAAATGAACTGTGGTATGTAAAGGACGGTTTGTTGGTTTGTGAAAGTGGACCAGAGAAAGAATATGGCTACTTTGGAACTGACAAATATTATGATGACTACGAACTGACATTAGAGTTCAAGCAGGAAGCAGAAGGTAACTCAGGTGTATTCATCCGTTCAATTGTCGAAGGAAAGGCTAAAGTAAACGGTTGGCAAGTAGAAGTTGCTCCTCCAGGAAATGACACTGGTGGTGTTTATGAATCTTATGGCCGTGGATGGTTGATTCAGATTCCTGATGAAAAAGAAAACATCTTGAAATATGGCGACTGGAACACCATGAAGATTCGTTTGGTCGGCGATAACATCCAGACTTGGTTGAACGGCGAGCAAATGATTAACTTCACCGACGAGAAGATTGGCAAAGGTCACGGACGTATTTGCTTGCAAATCCACGATGGTGGTGGTATCAAAGTTTTATGGAGAAACATTCACATTAAGACATTATAAACATAGCGAATGCGGGGATTGCCCCGCATTCCTTTTTTAAAGTATATCCTTATGATGAATCGTAGACTATTTGTGTGTCTATTTTTTGTACTGTCGGTTTTTCTGAATGTATGTGCTACTCCTGTTGCCGGCACTCCAGTTATTCATATGAAACAATCCAATCCTTCCGGCTTATACCGTAGTGGTGATCGGGTTATTATGAAAACTTATCTAGAAGGTATTGATACAGAATACATCACTGTTAAGGTGATGAAAGGATTCGATATGAACTATCATACCTACCAATTCAAGAATTCCAAAGATACTATTACTGTCTTCGATGAAGTGATTAACGAGCCAAATACGGTGGTTGTAGAGGTTCATGTTGACGAGACAAAAGCCAGTCTGGGTGCTATTGTTGATGCTGATAAATTCACACCCGTAGCAGAACGTCCAAAGGATTTCAAGGCTTTTTGGAAAGCTCAGAAGAAAGCCTTGAAAAAACTCCCGATGGAAGTGAAAGAGACATCTGTTCAATCACCCGATGCGAACTATATAACCAAGGACATCGAACTTAATTGTTTAGGTGGAAAACCAGCAAGAGGCTATCTGGCTGTTCCCCAAAACGCAAAGAAACGGTCACTTCCAATCGTTATCTTCTTCCATGCCGCTGGGGTTGACGGTGACTGGTGTAGGTCGACTGTAAGCCGCGCCGTCCAATATGCTAAAATGGGAAGTATCTGTTTCGATCTTAACGCTCATGGTATGTTAAATGGCCAACCTGAACAATACTATAAGGACTTAGCTAATGGCGAGTTGAAAAATTATCCTCAAATAGGCGTTGAAGACAGGAATACAACCTACTTTAGAGGCATGTACTTACGTTTGCTCCGTACCATCGATTATGTCACTTCTTTCCCAGAATGGGATGGCAAACGTATTTTAGTTATCGGTGAAAGTCAAGGTGGAGGTCAGTCGCTTGTTGCAGCGGGCTTAGATCCCCGTGTCAAGGCCGTGGTAGCAACTGTTCCAGCAATGTGTGATTGGGGTGGACATGTCATAGGACGAAAAGATTGCTGGCCCTATCCTTATACTTTTAATAAAGATCCTCAAATCATCAAAGCGTCCATGCCTTATTATGATGCAGCTAACATTATCAAGGGAAGCAAGGCCACGTTTGTCGTGGAGATTGGCTTGGTCGATTTTACCTGTGTCTCCTCTGCTATCCATGCAGCACTTAATGGCGTAAAAGGGAAAAAAATTCTTTTAGATGTGCCTTACCGTGCACATCACATGGAACAACCCATCTACCAAAAAGAATGGCAAGAAAATGTTGTTTCAAAGAAAGATGACTTTGTTCGTGATTACCTGAAATAAACTATAATCCAACAAAAGAAAGACGGGACCGTGGCACGGTCCCGTCTACTTTTCAATCTACTATAAGAATACCTTTTATTTAATTACATTCAGTTCCTTACCAACCTTGATGAAGGCAGCGATTGCCTTATCCAAATGTTCACGTTCGTGACCAGCCGACAGCTGAACACGGATACGTGCCTCACCTTTCGGTACAACAGGATAGTAGAAACCGGTAACATAAATACCTTCTTCCTGCATGCGGGCAGCAAAGTCTTGTGATAACTTAGCATCATACAGCATCACTGCACAGATAGCACTTTGAGTCGGTTTGATATCGAAGCCGGCAGCCATCATCTTATCACGGAAATAGTTCACATTTTCTACCAATTTTGTATGTAACGCATTACTTTCCTTCAACATCTTAAACATCTCAATGCTTGCACCAACAATACTTGGAGCAATAGAGTTTGAGAACAGATAAGGACGTGAGCGCTGACGCAACATATCGATGATTTCCTTACGACCAGTTGTGAAGCCACCCATAGCACCACCAAAAGCTTTACCCAATGTACCGGTGAAGATATCGATACGTCCGTACAAATTATATTGTTCTGCTGTACCGTGACCTGTAGGACCAACAACACCTGCAGAGTGTGACTCATCGACCATCACCAAAGCATTGTACTTTTCTGCCAAATCACAAATCTTGTCCATCGGAGCTACGTTACCATCCATAGAGAAAACGCCGTCGGTTGCAATAATGCGGAAGCGTTGTTCCTGAGCCTGTTTCAAACATTCTTCAAGTTCTTCCATATTGGCATTTGCATAACGATAACGTTTTGCCTTGCAAAGACGAACACCATCGATGATAGAAGCATGGTTCAATGCATCTGAGATGATAGCATCCTCAGCTGAAAGAATTCCGTCAAATAAGCCACCATTTGCATCAAAACAAGAACCATAAAGAATTGTATCTTCTGTATGGAAATAATCTGAGATTGCTGCTTCCAATTCCTTGTGAATATCCTGTGTACCACAGATAAAGCGTACAGATGACATACCGAAACCGTGTGTTTTCATAGTTTCTACAGCGGCATTCATCAGACGTGAGTTATCAGAAAGGCCCAAATAGTTGTTTGCACAGAAATTCAGCACTTCCTTATCAGGACGAACCTTGATATCAGCACGTTGTGCAGTGGTAATAATACGTTCTTCCTTATACAGACCGGCAGCTTTGATGTCGGCTAATTCCTTGGTCAGGAATTCTTTTACTTCACCATACATGACTTATACATTTATTTCGTTTGACAATAATAATAATATTCTCACTTGTATTTGACAAAGTTCTAAAATTTTTCTGAAAAGAAAGAAAAATATAGCGGTTTTTTTGGACAACTACTTAGTAATATCGTTATCTTTGTGGCAAAAAGATATTCCAAACTAATAACTGAGATGAAAAACATATTGATTATTGGTTCCACTGGCCAGATTGGTTCGGAACTGACTATGAAATTGAGAGGCATTTACAAAGAAGGTAACGTAGTAGCAGGTTATATCCCTGGAGCAGAACCCAAAGGCGAGTTGGCAGAGTCCGGACCTTCAATGATTGTTGACATTACCAATGCTCAACAAATTGCAGATGCAGTTAAGAAGTACAATGTTGATACTATTTATAACTTGGCAGCCCTGTTGTCGGCTGTTGCAGAAGCAAAGCCTCAGTTAGCTTGGAAGATTGGTATTGGTGGTTTGATGAATGTTTTGGAAGTTTCACGTGAGTTGAGATGCGCTGCATTCACACCTAGTTCCATCGGTTCATTTGGTTCCAACTCTCCAAAGGATGGTACTCCACAGGACACGATTCAACAACCAAAAACAATGTATGGTGTTACGAAGGTAACCGGTGAGTTATTAAGCAACTATTATTTCCATAAATTTGGAGTAGATACTCGTTCTGTTCGTTTCCCAGGTCTGATCTCCTATGTTACACCTCCGGGTGGTGGAACGACTGACTATGCAGTAGACATTTACTACTATGCTGCTCAAGGTAAGAAATTCACTTGCCCGATTCAAAAAGGAACGTTCATGGACATGATGTACATGCCCGACGCTTTACGTGCCGCCATTGAGATAATGGAAGCAGATCCGACTCGTCTTGTACACCGTAATTCATTTAATATAGCATCTATGAGCTTTGATCCTGAGATTATCTATAAGAAGATTAAGGAATATGTACCTGATTTTGAAATGACTTATGAAGTAGATCCATTACGTCAAAGCATTGCTGAGTCATGGCCAAACCGCTTGGACGATACCTGTGCACGTGAAGAGTGGGATTGGAAACCAGAATATGGCTTGGATGAAATGACAAAAGACATGTTGGCAAAGTTGAAAATCAAATTCGGTAAGTAATACCATTCACACCACATAAGCAATCCGGCTACACCATAAAGATGTAGTCGGATTTTTTATTCAAGCACAAATTAAGGATATCACATAGGTGACATCTATAATAGTTGATAAAAGAATTCGTTTATCGTGTATTCTTTTTCATTTCTCGTGTTTTTACGCTAAAATATCAAGTTTTTGAGACCAAACATCAAGTTTCTGAAGACAAATGTCGAGTTTTGAAAGGGGGTATATTTTAATACAAAAACCTCAGACCCTTTTTTGCGGATTTTGGGCCTGGTGAACCCTAAGGGTTCACCTTTTCATATTTTTCAACTTTACAATTGTTTGATTATAAGTAAATTATAAAATCGGTGAAGGTGAAGGGTGTTTTTTAATTTTTAGTGTTAGGGAGGTAAAAAGCAACTGAATTTTGAAGGAAATGTCTATGGTCAAGTTTTAAGAGGATTTAAACAGACAATAAAAAACCTCAGATAATAAAGAAACTAATCGATCTTAAAATTGTGATAAAAACAAAAAAGGCTTCCCTTTCGAGAAGCCTCTTCATATATTGAATAAAACGATTAAGCCTTTGCTTCAGCTGCCTCCAGTTCTTTCTCAACACCCTTTGGCATACGCTTGCCCATAACAAGGTAAGCTGTAGGAGCTGCAACGAACAATGAAGTACATGTACCAATGACAACACCAAGGATCATTGCGAATGCGAAGCTGCGGATACTGTCACCACCAAGGATGAAGATACACAACAACACAATCAACGTACTGATAGAGGTATTGATAGTACGAGCCAACGTTGAATTCAACGAATCATTGAACAATGAGAAGTGATCACGTTTCGGATACAACTTGAAGTACTCACGGATACGGTCGAAGATGACCACCTTATCGTTGATAGAGTAACCGATAGCTGTCAAGATTGCACCGATAAATGTCTGGTCAATCTCCAATGAGAACGGAGCCCAACCGTAGCATAATGAGTAAGCACCAATAATCAAGAAGGTATCCACACACAATGCGATGGTAGCACCAATACTGAAGGCGATGTCACGGAAACGTAACAAGATGTATAAACCGATCGCGATCAAAGCCAGAACAACTGACCAGATAGCAGAGGTCTTAATATCCTCAGCAATACTTGGACCCACCTTCTGTGAACTGATAATAGATCCACCTTCTTGGTTATCACGGTCGATGAACTTCTCATAAGAAGTACTTGCATCCAACAAGTTGCCACTTGACAATGCATCGTACAAGAATTGTTCAATTTCAGAGTCGATTGTCTCAGAATCCTCAGTGATACGGTAATTCGTTGAGATACGGATAGTCTTGTGATCAGTACCCAAAGCGATAGCCGTTACATTTGATCCTGAAGTTTGGATAGAATCGTTCTGAGTCAACAATGCACGAACAGCCTCTGGCTCTACCTGCTTGTCAAACTGAACCACGAAGTTACGTCCACCAGTGAAGTCAATACTTTGTGACAAACCACGAACCAAGAATGAAACAGCACAGATAGCAATCAAGATAGCGAAGATTGTGAATGAACGCTTCCAGATACCCATGAACTTATAGTGTACGTTCTGCATCAAGTTCTTCGACAACGGAGTGGTGAATGTAATACCCAACCACTTGTCCTTGTTCATGAAATACTCGTAAACAACACGTGTCAAGAATACTGCAGTGAAGAATGAACAGAGGATACCGATGATCAATGTCGTAGCAAATCCACGGATAGGACCTGTTCCGAAATTGAACAAGATGATACCAGTAATGATAGATGTCAAGTTAGAGTCGAAGATTGCAGAGAAAGCATTGGAATAACCAGCAGCCAAAGCAGCCTTCACACCCTTACCACCACGCATCTCTTCCTTCGTACGCTCATAAATCAACACGTTAGCATCCACAGCCATACCAAGAGACAAGACCATACCGGCGATACCAGACATTGTCAAAGCTGCTTGGAATGATGTTAAGATACCTAAAGTGAAGAAGAAGTTGAAGATCAACGCACAGTTAGCAACCATACCCGGAATAATACCATACATTGCACACATATAGATCATCAAAAGGATCAAAGCGACAATGAATGACATAATACCTTGGTTAATAGATTCCTGACCCAATGACGGACCAACGATATCTTCTTGAACGATACGAGCAGGAGCCGGCATCTTACCAGACTTCAAAACGTTCGCCAAGTCTTTTGTTGTCTCAATGGTGAAGTTACCTGTGATTTCAGAGTTACCACCATTGATTTCGTTCATTACATTTGGAGCACTATATACATAGCCATCCAGTACGATAGCGATTGAACGGTTGATATTGTTCTTTGTCAACTGAGCCCAACGACGAGAACCATCTGTATTCATTGACATACTTACAGCTGGTCTGCCTCGTTGATCATAGGTATCACGAGCATCTGTAATCACATCACCTTCCAGAGGTGCGCGTCCGTTACGTTCTGTTACCTTGATAGCATACAACTCGAAGATACGCTCTGTCTTATCCATATCAGAAGCAGCAACACTCCACTTCAAACGAAGATCTTTCGGAAGAATGTTCTCAGCTTCCTTTGAACGGAGGTACGAATTGATCGTAGCTGTATCTTTATAGTCAGCATATCCTGCGATAGCACCACCTTGCTGATTGCTCAATTGCAGGATGGCGATCAATGGATGCTCTTTCTTCATCTGCTCGATTTGCTCTCTACTCTGTGCATTCTCAGCATTCAGTACAGCAGAAAGACTATCGGTCGGAGTCTTTACTTCTTCTGCCGGTTGTTCCTCTGCACCCTCTTCTGTACCTACATTTGCATTGTCACGGAGACGGCTGTCCAAAGAAGTAAGATAAGGATAAACCTCACTTGGATAATATGTTTCCCAGAACTCAAGGTTTGCAGAACCCTGTAACAGTTTTCTAACACGCTCAGGCTCTTTAATACCCGGCAACTCGACCATGATACGGCCCATGCTGCCTTCCAAGTTTTGGATATTAGGTTGAACGACACCAAAGCGGTCAATACGTGTACGTAATACGTTGAAAGAGTTATCAATAGCCGACTTAACCTCTTCACGTAATACCTTCTCAACTTCTGAGTCTGTACTACGAGTGTTTACCTTATCCTTTAATTGCTGAGTAGCAAACAGTTCAGCCAACTTACCATCAGGAGCCAAACGTTTGTATTCACGTATAAATAAGGTGATAAAGTCTTCTTGACTGGTAACAGATTGTTTGGAAGCGGTGTTTACGGCTTGATTGAAAGCCTCATCACTCTTATGATCAGCCAATGCTTTAATAACATCCGGTACTGAGACTTCCAAGATGACGTTCATACCGCCCTTCAAGTCCAATCCCAGACCAATTTCCATCTCACGACATTTTTTAAGCGTATAGCCCATATACACTTTCTTGTTTGCCATGGAATCCATGTAATGTTCTACGCCCTGAGGATCCTGAGCCGCTTTCTTTGTATGATAGCGAGTCACGAACGAGAAAGACAAATAGAACAAGCAAACTAAGGTCAAAGCCAACGCAAAAAACTTAACAAGTCCTTTGTTCTGCATGATTTTTTTGAATTTTATTATTTACTTTTAAATTTGTTCTTTTCAATCAAGGTTGCAAATATAGTTCTTTTTTCAAAACTAAAAGGGATAAATCTTAAATATTTGAGTTTTAAAGTACAAAAAAGGGTAGGAAACACCCTTTTTGTCTCCTTTTTTGTGTTAAAAATAGCATTATTTGATTCGATATTTTACAGATTGTTCTCCTAGGAAAATGATTAATCCACCTTATTTATATTAGTTAGGTTTAATTTCTTTTTGCTATAGCATTCTATTCCCTTACTTCTTGCAACCATTCACGCATCGCCTTCACCATAGGCAACTCATAATAGAAGACCCAATCACTATTCATTGTTTTAGCAGAAAGATGATTGTGTGCATTTGAGTCGGGAACATACCCTTCTGGTTGTTCCATAAAACGAGTCTTCGAATAGGTCTGTAATAATTTCTCACGCATGACTTCAAAATTAATACAAACCTCCTCTACTTTCTTTATAGCATCCTGACGACTGGATGTCGTTGTGGATGAATCATAATCATTCAGAGCCAGTAATACCTTTGCAGGAAAGACCAACAATTCATTCAGTTTTTCATATACCTCTAATGTGTACTGACCTCTCAATGCGGAACGACGGGCCTGTGATATCTTTTCACATATGGATTGATACAATTGATAGGCATCCTTTGCCTTTGCAACCTTTTCTTGGTAAGTCCTACTCCACTCTCCACTATTTTGAGGATTAGGAAGAGTGACCAATTTAAAAGCGGAGGTTCCCCATGCCGGATTTCTTCGTCCTGAAGTAACTAACGCTCCATCAAAGAAAAAGGCCTGTTGTTCCATGTCATTAATAAAACCTGCTAACTCTGTCTTTGCAGGAAACCCAAATTCACGTTGAGCATGAGCCGTCTTAAATTGTTCGATACTCCTTCCTGTAGGATTCCATCCAAACTCACCTTGTGCAATATATCCTCTCCACACTGTCTCAAGATGGGGTGAACCATCATCCCATGCGGTTGCAAGAATACCAGCCAAGTGGTTCTCTGCCACCAACTGACTGAATCCCTGAATGATGCCGGCATTCGTGTCGTTTCGTGGAAGGTATGGCGATGCTCCATAAGAAGCAGCCGTTGCTCCCATCACCATAAGACCGGAATCTCGGTACCATTGAAGAATACGACGATGTCCGGCAACTGTTGCGTCACCGTAGAGCCACCGCATATACACACACTCCTTCGGAAATAGATGAATATTGGCATCCAACTTCTCACTATTCCACTTCTGAGCAACTTCTTCTTCTGACTTAATATTTGAAAATTGCATCACTTCGCCATATTTCAATGGCATATCATCCCAGAAGATAGGAATACGACCGTTTTCTTTGGCAAAGTCGCACACTTTTTGAAGCCAATACATCTGTAATTCGAAAGCAGTCTTTCCTGTTGCCTTGCATCGTTCATCAATACCAATAGCAGAGACTTCATCTCCTCCAATATGCAAGTATTTCCCATAAGGCATCGCTTCGAGAGCATCCTTATAAAGATCGAACTGTAATTCGTAAGTTGCCGGATTTGAAGGACAGAACTCCCAATCACTTGCCGGATTCTCACGCAGTTCCCAATGATGTTTCAGAATAAACGAGGCATGCCCCAACCCTTGTACTAAAGGAGAAATCTCAACATGGCGTTCCTTAGCATATCTACAAAGAGCTCTCATCTCTTGTTTACTTATAGCGTTGGGAGCAGCCACCTCTGGTCGGCGGGTAAAACGGAGTTTATCTTCTATTTCCCATATAACAGCATTCACTTTGTACCGCGCTAAACGATCAATCTCTTGATAGTAGTATTCCATCCTATCCAAATGATGCTTGGTATCCCAATGCACAGCCCGGTAAGCAATAGCTGGATAATCTGTAATCTTCATCAATGGAATCGAACAATGATTGTCACGACTATCCTCCATCAATTGTTGCAAGGTCTGACAACCATAAAACAAGCCAGCAGCTCCTCTGGACCGAACCAATACTTTGTCTCGTAAAACCTCAAGAACATAGCCTTCCTCAGATTCAGGTACATCGACTTTTGTCTCTTGAAGTATAACGCCCTTCCCTCTTTGTCCTACTTGTGGTAGCACTTTCAACATATCAGGCAAAGTGGTTACTTCCATTCCGTCGACCAATGAAATAAACGATATATCAGAATAATACAACCCATTCTCTGAATAGACATCTACGGATTGAGGCTTAGGCAATATCTGAAACTTACTACTTAAATCGCGGGCAAGTCCATTAAAACATATCAACAGACATAAAAGGCTAAAACACTTTTTCATATTATTATAATTTAGTATTACAAATATAACAAGTTTTGTAGTCATATCTTGGGGTAAATACTGTTTTTTTATTAGCTTTGGATAATCTTTGATTGAAAAACAAAAACAACTATTATAAATAAAATTATGATGAAAAAAACTCTTTTGATTTCTTTGTTGATTGGAGTAACTTCTGTCACCATGGCACAAGAAGCCAGATTGCTTCGTTTCCCAACAACCAATGGCACAGAAGTGGTCTTCTCGTATGGAGGTGACCTGTATAAAGCATCGCTAAACGGAGGTGAGGCTGAGCGTTTGACCTCACACGTAGGCTACGAGATGTTCGCCCGCTTTGCTCCTGATGGACAATCCATCGCTTTTACCGGACAATATGATGGTAATACCGAAGTGTTTATAATCCCAGCAAAAGGTGGTGAACCAAAGCGTTTAACATACACGGCCACCAATAGTCGCGATGACTTAGGCGACCGTATGGGGCCGAACAATATCGTGCTGACATGGAGTCCTGATGGGAAACAAATCGTTTACCGCAATCGTATTGGGGATGGCTTTTCAGGAAAATTATGGACTATCAATAAAGATGGCGGTATGTCTGAACAAATCCCTTTGCCAGAAGGAGGATTCTGTAGCTATTCTCCTGATGGGAAAAAATTGGCATACAATAGGGTGATGCGAGAATTCCGTAATTGGAAATATTATCGTGGAGGTATGGCGGATGATATCTGGATTTATGATCCATCAGCTAAGAAAGTTGAGAACATTACAAGTAATAATGCACAAGACATCATTCCTATGTGGATTGGCGATGAAATATTCTACATCTCTGATCGCGACCTCACCATGAATTTCTTCGTCTATAATACCAAGACGAAACAAACAGAGAAAGTAACCAACTTTACTGACTATGATGTGAAATTCCCTAGTTCGAACGGGAAGTTGATAGTTTTTGAGAAAGGTGGCTATCTTTACAAATTGGATCCGGCCACACGTCAAACAAGTAAAATCAATATTACCCTTTTTTCCGACAATATATATGCACGAAAAGAGTTGATGCATGTTGATTCGAAGGTAACAGCCGTCAGTGCTGCTCCTGACGGTAGCAGATTAGCTATCACTGCTCGTGGAGAAGTTTTCGATGTCCCTGCTCAGAAAGGTGTAACCCGTAACATTACCCGTACACCTGGATCAAACGACCGCGGAGCGGAATGGAGCCCAGACGGAAAATATATCGCTTACATCAGTGATCAGACTGGCGAAACAGAGATTTGGCTTCAAGACGCCAATGATACAGAACCTGTTCAGCTAACTAAGAATAATGATACTTATATCCGTCGCTTAACGTGGAGACCTGATAGCAAGAAAGTGCTCTATACAGACCGAAAAAACCGCATTGTAGAGGTAGATGTTGCATCTAAAACAAAGAGAACAATCATGCAGAATCCTGAAGGTGAGTTCTATGGTGTAGCTTATTCTCCCGACAGCCAATGGATTACCTATACAAAATCCGGTTCCAATGAGATGAGTGTGGTATATGTCTATAACCTTACTTCTAACAAAGAATACCCTGTTACCGAGAAATGGTACAATTCTTCCGCTCCTGTATTCAGCCAAGATGGTAAGTACTTGTTTTTTACTTCCGACCGCGATTTCAGCCCTATTTATAGTAGCATCGAATGGAACTATGCATATAGCCGGATGTCAGGTGTATACATGGCTTTGCTAAGCAACAACACTCCATCTCCTTTCTTGGCTACAGATGATCAGGTAAATGCAAAGGAAGAAGAGAAACCAGAAGGTCCAAAGGATAAAAAGCCAGAAGCTAACGAGAGTAAAACAGTGAAAATTGACACCGACGGATTGCCTCATCGCATTGTTAAGTTACCACTAAATGCCGGCTCCTATCGTAACTTCTATTCCGATGGAAAGAAGATATGGTATTCGTCCGCAGGGGGTGTGAAGGTCTTCGACTTAAAAGAACAAAAAGAAGAAACTGTTGCCGAGGGAGCGTCCATGAACGTATTGGCCAATGGAAAGAAAGCTATTTTCTCTAAGCGAGGACAAATCTTTATCAGCAATTTCCCCACTCCAAAAGCAAATCTGAATAATGCTGTTAACCTGAAGGATATGGTAGCACCTGTCGATTATCCACAGGAATGGTCTCAAATCTTTGATGAGACATGGCGTGCATTCCGAGATGGATTCTATCTTGAGAACATGCATGGGGTTAATTGGAAGTCAATCAAAGAAAAATACGCCGTTCTTGTTCCATATGCTAAGACACGTATTGATTTGAATTACATTATCGGGGGAATGATTGCTGAGTTGGCTTGTGGACACGCATATATTAATCCTGGTGAAACGAAACGACCAGAACGCATTCCAATGGGATTGCTCGGAGCAGAGATTAGTCGTGACAAGAGTGGCTTCTATCGTATTGACAAGATTATTCCTGGAGCCGTTTACAGTGAGTCTTTGCGCTCACCGCTAACAGAACCGGGATTGAATGTCAAGGAAGGTGATTTCATCACCGCAATTGATGGCGTTTCAACCAAGACTGTCAACAACATCTATGAACTTCTTATTGGCAAAGCTGATGTCTTGACCGAGTTAACCGTAAATAGCAGCGCATCAGACAATGGAACACATAAGATTGTAGTCAAGCCTATCGCCGATGAATATCCACTTTACCATTATAACTGGGTACAAGACAATATAAAGAAGGTAGAGAAAGCAACTAACGGCAGAGTTGGCTATATCTATATCCCAGATATGGGTGTTGAAGGACTGAATGAGTTTGCCCGCTATTTCTATCCACAATTGGATAAAGAGGCTCTGATTATTGATGACCGTTCAAACGGTGGTGGTAATATTTCGCCAATGATCATTGAACGACTTTTACGAGAGCCATACCGTATGACGATGAGCCGTACTTCAACCAAAACAGGAACAATTCCTGATGCCACTCACTTCGGACCAAAGGTTTTGTTGATTGACAAATATTCTGCTTCGGATGGAGACTTGTTCCCATGGAGTTTCAAGGCTACAAAGATTGGTAAGGTCATAGGTACACGTACCTGGGGAGGTATTATTGGCATCAGCGGTTCACTTCCATTCATGGATGGAACGGACGTACGCGTTCCTTTCTTCACGAACTACGACGCCAAAACCGGACAATGGATTGTAGAGAACCATGGTGTTGACCCAGACATCCTGGTTGACAATGATCCTATCAAGGAACAGATGGGTGAAGATCAACAACTAGACAAAGCCATCGAAGTTGTATTAGAAGAATTGAAGACACGTAAGCCTCTGCCAAAGGTTCCTGCTCCACGAACATTCAAAGATTTAGGCTTATAATGCTAATTAAAAATGAGGGTGCTTGCAAAAGCATCCTCATTTTTATTCGTATCTTTGCTATTGAATTAAAATACGCCTATGAAACTTACAAATTCATTATTATTAGTCGGTGGTGGTTTGTCTTTTATGGCATCAGCTGCAGCTCAACAAACAAAGCCGAATATTATCTATATCATGTGTGATGATATGGGATACGGTGACTTAGGCTGTTATGGCCAACCCTTTATTCACACACCGTACATCGATCAGATGGCTGCTGAAGGAATGAGATTTACTCAAGCCTATGCAGGCAGTCCGGTAAGTGCTCCCTCACGTGCGTCCCTTATGACCGGGCAACATTCCGGGCATACTGTTGTTAGAGGGAATAAAGAATATTGGCGGAATGTTCCAATCGTTATGTATGGTAAAAATGAGGATTTCTCTCGTGTAGGACAACATCCGTATGATCCCGACCATATCATCATCCCAGAAATAATGAAGGATAATGGGTATACCACAGGTATGTTCGGCAAATGGGCTGGCGGATACGAAGGATCAGCATCTACACCCGACAAACGTGGTATTGATGAATTCTATGGTTATATATGTCAGTTCCAAGCTCACCTTTATTATCCAAATTTCCTAAACCGATATAGCAAAGCGCTGGGTGACACAGGAGTTGTACGCGTCGTGATGGACGAAAATATCAAGTATCCCATGTATGGAAAGGACTATTTGAAACGTACTCGATATTCAGCGGATCTCATTCATCAAAAAGCAATGGAATGGTTGGATAAACAGGAAGGTAAACAACCATTCTTCGGTATCTTTACCTATACACTGCCTCATGCTGAACTCATTCAGCCGGAAGATTCAATATTGAACGGTTATAAAAAAGAATTTTTCTGGGACAGAACATGGGGAGGACAAGAGCCTTCTAGATATAATCCTTCCGATCATGTGCATGCTCAGTTTGCGGGCATGATCACCCGTCTAGATAAGTATGTTGGACAAATATTGAATAAATTAAAAGAAAAAGGATTGGATGAGAATACGCTCGTAATCTTTACCAGCGATAATGGTCCTCACGAAGAAGGAGGAGCCGATCCTACATTTTTCGGTCGGGATGGAAAGCTGAAAGGGCTGAAACGTCAATGTTATGAGGGCGGCATCCGTATTCCATTTATTGCCCGTTGGCCTAAAACGGTCCAAGCGGGTGTAACCAATGACCACCAACTAGCATTCTACGATATTATGCCAACATTCTGTGAACTGATTGGTGTGAGAAATTACCAAAAGAAATACCGAAATAAAAAAATAAAGGAAGATTATTTCGATGGCATATCCTTTGCTCCTACACTATTGGGGAAGAGTGATCAGATAAAACATGACTTCCTGTATTGGGAGTTCCATGAGACCAACCAGATTGGTGTCCGCATGGGTGATTGGAAACTGGTGGTGAAAGAAGGTATTCCCGAATTGTATAATTTGGCTGAGGATATCCATGAAGACAACAATGTGGCTGCAACATATCCAGTTATTGTGTCTAAAATGATTGAAATTATTGACAGAGAACATACGCCAAGTGAGTATTTCTCCGTAACTTTGCCCAAAAGATAAAACAACCTAAAATAATAAAGTATGGATTTAAAATTATTATGTGGTCTGGGCATGGGTGCAGCCGCTTTAACAGGATGTTCGCAGGTCCAGAATAAGCAAGAAGCTAAGACTCCTCAGAAACCCAACGTAATCTTTATCGTGGCAGATGACCTGGGATATGGTGACTTGAGCTGTTATGGCATGACTCGTATTCAGACTCCGAATGTTGATGCTTTGGCACAGGGTGGTTTGCGCTTCACCGATGCTCATGCAGTAGCCTCTACGAGTACACCTTCACGCTATTCTCTTTTCACAGGACATTATAGTTGGCGCCGTAATGATACAGGTATTGCTCCTGGAAATGCCGGTATGATCATCCGTCCAGAACAGATCACTATCGCCGACATGTTTAAGGAGGCTGGATATACGACAGGTGCCATCGGTAAGTGGCATTTAGGACTGGGTGACAAGACTGGTACTCAGGATTGGAATGCAGAGGTAACTCCAGGACCCAGAGATATCGGTTTCGACTATTCTTATTTGATGGCAGCTACGGGTGACCGTGTTCCCTGTGTTTGGATGGATAATCAACGGGTAGCCAATTATGACGCTTCTGCTCCAATCTATGTGGATTATCAGAAACCTTTCGATGGTGAACCTTTAGGAAAGGACCATCCAGAATTGTTGACGCTATTGAAACCATCTCCAAACCATGGACATAACCAAGCAATTGTAAATGGTATCTCACGTATCGGTTACATGAAAGGTGGTGGTAAAGCATTGTGGGAGGATGAGCATATCGCTGATACTTTGACAGCAAAAGCTGTTGACTTCATTCATAGTCAGAAAGATACGACATTCTTCCTATACGTCGGTACAAATGATGTCCATGTTCCTCGCTATCCAAATGCTGCCTTTCGTGATAAGAGTGGTATGGGCTACCGAGGAGATGCAATCTTGCAGTTCGACTGGACAGTTGGACAAATTGTGGAAGCTTTGAAACAAGACGGACTCTTGGGAAATACGATGATTGTGTTGACCAGCGACAACGGTCCGGTTGTGGATGACGGATATGCAGACCGTGCCGTGGAACTTTTAGGCGATCACCGTCCTTGGGGTGATTTCCGTGGAGGAAAATACAGTAATTTCCAAGCGGGAACAACTGTTCCTTTCATCGTGTACTGGCCAGGGACTGTTGAGGCTGGTGAGTCAAGCGCATTGTTCTCACAGATTGACCTTTACGCCTCTTTGGCAAAACTGGTAGGACAGGAAATTGCTGAAGGAGCAGCTCCTGACAGTCAAAATAATTTGAATGCATTGTTGGGATTGGACAAGAAGGGACGTGATTATGTTGTGGAAGCATCTTCCGTTTTGTCTGTTTACGATGGTACATGGCATTATATTATACCAAGCTACGGCTCTGCATATAACAAGCTGACCAATACTGAGCTAGGGAACGATCCGAATGATCAACTTTATAACTTGAAAGAGGATATCGGTGAGAAAAACAATGTGGCAGAACAATACCCAGATAAAGTCAAGGAGTTGAAGGCCATCATTGAAAAAGAAAAAGCAAACGGATATGGTCTTGGGAAAAGATAATTGATAATAAATAGAAAAAGGCTACACCTTAATAGATGTAGCCTTTTTCTATATGATTTTGTTCAGAATTTATTAATCTCTGCCTTTACCCTGTTCACATATAAGGATGCAGGAATCTCGTTCAATTTCAATTCATCAAATGTACTCAATGCTTTTTCCAGGTTCCTCAATGCTGAAGTATTTCCTTTCTGTTTGTACTCATTCCGTAAAATACGAATCTTCTCATAATCCTGAATACCAGCCACTAAGCGCTCAAAACGGATACAAGTACGGCCTTCCGGATAAACCATATAAGTATCACCAGCGGCCCAAGAAATGAAACGACTGTCGAGTAATGGCTCGAGAACCCAACTGTTGAATGCCCAACGCAGATAACCATCTAAATTGGCCATAGCGGCATAAAGTCCTAACCATTCTGCCTCAGCTGGTGCACTAAACGTGAAAGTATTCGGATATGGTTCCGCACAACAAGTATAGAATGTGGTAACCTTTCCTTCAGCCCGACGCTTTTCTATATCTTGTTTTGAATATTTTAAGCGTAAAGGAATACAATAGTCATCCAACTCGCTGAGCAATTCCTGATAAAGGTTACCAGCCATTGAAATCTTAAACTTCGGATCAGCCTTACGTATCACTTTCAGCGTTTTCAACATCACGTCGATAGAACGCTCGTCCATAGATATGTGGGTAATGTCGAACCATCCTTTTTCTTTCAAATGTTTAGCAAAAGCTGTCAACATAGCTGTCCACATCTCATCATAAGCCTCTTCACCAGGTTGTGTCTTCATAAACTTCAACGTGTTGCTTGCTTGGTCGAAGTATTGGAATGACAAAGCCCAAGGTACCATCGAATAACACCCTATCTCCTTTTTTATGCCAATACCCATCATGAATTCAACCCATTTGTCGAAAACAGAAAAATCAAAAGACCATGTACCATCCAACTTTTTCATCCATGTCACCATTGATTCGAAATAATCGTATGTTTGTCCATTCCAAGGCTTGTGCATGATAGAGGTGGTTATGACCTTACCTCCAGCCTGATGATACAACTCCATTATCGGACGCATGACATCGAAATGTTCCTTACTCCATGGCTCTACTTGATAATAACGTGCTACAGCATACGGATTCTGCCATAAATCGAGATGGAAAGCCCAGTCGTCTACCTTAGGTAAAGTACGATTCTTCACGTTAACCTTCAGATTTAACTTGCCTAACAAACGTTCACCATTCTTTACGGTGACAACACCAGAGTAAACACCAGCCTTAACATCTTGAGGCACCCAAACACGTATCCAAGCCGGTTGTGTGTTCATAGCTGGAATGGCCAGTTCTTTTGCAAAATGATCGATCGGGTCGGCAACTAAAGTAGAGTCCCAAAGGCTTGCATCTGGACGATGTCCACAAGCTCCCTTTTTGTTCTTGTTCAGTTCATCAGTCATCACATACCGTACAAATCCTTTGAGCAAGCTGCTCTGTCCTATTTTCTCCTTTCCACAAGAAAGATCGGATACATCAAAGGATACATTTGCCAAATCTTCTTTACCAAAAACGACAAATTGTGCAGCTACACGCTCACCCTTCCAAGCAGTCAGTTCGATGGTGTTTGAACCAAGAACAGTGGGAGGAACCTCTTTGGCATAACGCTCGTCTACTGTGCCCCATTTCACATTGATCCCATTCACCTTACTCCAGTTAGCAGGGTTCACAGCTACCGGATTGGATAGTTCCTTATATTCTTTTTTAGGAAACATAGGCTGTCCTGTGTTTCTACCAGCATGAGTCACTCCATTGATTTGGGCATAGAAGGTAAAAGGCACACAACAAACCATGGCAAGAGCCAGTTTTAATAAAACACTTTTATTTTTCATCTTTCATATTTTTAGTATGTTATGTCAAAGATACAAAGAAATTCATTACTTTTGTATAATCATATTAACCATTTTATACAATGAAAAAACATCTCTTTATCATCATTTGTTTGCTCTTGTCTGTGTTTTGTGTAAATGCAGCTGATAAAAAATTCATTAAAGTCACCACCGATGGTGTGGAATTAGTTTTTCAAGTAGGACAGAATGGACGGTTATATCAATCGTATTTAGGGAAAAAACTCTCGTATGATACCGACCTGAATTACCTTCCAATGGGTACTGAAGCTTATTTGACTCATGGAATGGAGGATTATTTTGAGCCTGCTATTCACATTGTTCACAATGACTTTAATTCTTCTTTATTACTGAAATATATTTCACACTCCGCTCATCAACTTGCTACGGGTGTCGATGAAACAGTGATTACTTTGCAAGATGAAAAGTATCCCGTAACCGTGAAGTTACACTTTATAGCCTATGCAAAAGAGAATTTAATTAAGACTTTCACGGAGATTACGCATCAGGAAAAGAAAGCAGTAAAATTACAAAAGTACGCATCGTCCATGTTGCATCTGAATCATAGTAAATATTTCCTCACTGAGTTTGCTGGTGATTGGGCTCATGAAGCAAACATGACGGAGCAACCTTTGAGTTTTGGCAAGAAAGTCATCGATACAAAACTTGGTTCGCGTGCCGATATGTTCGTTTCTCCTTTCTTCCTCGTGGCTTTGGACAAAGAATCGGAGGAGAATAACGGCGAAGTCCTCGTTGGTTCTTTAGGATGGACAGGCAATTTCCAGTTCACTTTTGAGGTGGATCAGAACAATGGATTGCGTATTATCTCTGGCATCAATCCGTATGCTTCTGAATATACTTTAAACCCAAATGAAGTTTTTCGTACTCCAGAATTCTACTTCACATATAGTTGCTCGGGCAAGGGACAGGCAAGTCGTAACTTCCATGATTGGGCAAGAAAATATCAAGTGAAGGATGGTGACAAGACCCGCATGACATTACTGAACAATTGGGAAGCAACATATTTCAACTTCGATGAAGAGAAGTTGGTTGCTCTGATGGATGATGCTGTAAAATTGGGTGTCGACCTCTTCTTATTGGATGATGGTTGGTTTGGAAATAAATATCCGCGGCAGAGCGATCGTCAAGGTTTAGGTGACTGGGACGAAACAAAAGATAAATTGCCACACGGCGTCGGCTATCTGACAGAAGCAGCCAAAAAGAAAGGTATCAAGTTTGGTATCTGGATTGAGCCAGAAATGGTAAACCCAAAGAGCGAATTGTATGAAAAGCATCCTGACTGGGTTATCCATTTGCCAAATCGCGATGAATACTATTTTCGTAATCAGCTGGTACTTGACTTAAGCAATCCAAAAGTACAGGATTATGTCTTCGGCATCGTTGACAATCTAATGACCAAGTATCCTGAAATTGCTTTCTTCAAATGGGATTGCAACAGTCCTATCACGAATATCTACTCCTACTATCTGAAGGAAAAGCAGACACATCTTTATATTGAGCACGTTCGTGGATTATATAATATTTTGGAACGCGTGAAAGCAAAGTATCCTAATTTACCTATGATGTTATGCTCAGGTGGCGGTGGACGTACAGACTTTGAGGCCTTGAAATACTTCACTGAATTCTGGCCAAGCGACAATACCGATCCGATAGAGCGCTTATTCATCCAGTGGGGCTTCTCTCAAGTATTCCCATCGAAGACAATGTGTGCTCACGTTACCACATGGAACAAGAACACAAGTATCAAATTCCGCACTGAGGTGGCTATGATGTGCAAGCTCGGATTTGACATCAAGTTGTCGGATATGAACGAACGTGAAGCTACCTACTGTCATGAGGCTGTTCAAAACTATAATCGTCTAAAACCTGTAATTCTCGATGGCGATTTATTCCGCTTAGTTTCTCCATACGAAGGAAATCATACCTCGTCGATGTATGTAAGCAAGGACCAAAAGAAAGCCGTTTTGTTTGCATTCGATATTCATCCACGATATGCAGAGAAACTTTACCCAGTACGTTTGAACGGATTGGATCCAAACAAGATGTACCGTGTAAACGAAATTAATAAGGTACAGACTATGCCAATGAGACCAGGCATGAACAATCCGCTCGACAACAAGGTATATTCAGGAGATTACCTGATGACGGTGGGACTGAATCTGTTTAGCACCCGACAGTTGAATAGTCGTGTGATTGAGATTGTAGCAGAATAAGATAGATGTAGGGAAATGGATATCCGATTTAGGGAATTACCCCCAGAAGTTTAGGGAATATCTTTTGCGGGACGTTGAAATAAGTGGTTCTTTTGTGGTGAAATAAGAAACCATTAGAACATAAACTTATGAAACGTTATCATTTTACTTCTGACATCTATATGATGAAAGGTTTGGTCTTAGCGCTAATTTGTGCTATGTTTGCTCTACCCGTTTCCGCTCAAATGCGTAGGGGTTACCATCGTCCTGCACCTTCCCGTCATTCTCATCCGATGAGAAGTCATTATGGTTCACATTCTGATTTTATGCTTGGGGAGAATACATATTTCGGACTTCGTTTCGGTTTGTCTGCTTCATCCGTTCATTCAGACGATCAATACCTGAATGGAAGTGGTGTACAAAGCGGCTATAACATCGGTGGCGTAGTAGGCTTTCAATTATCCTATTTCGCCCCTGTATTCTTCGAGACAGGACTTTCTTATATTGAGAAAGGTGGGAAAGGTTCTTTTGGAGGAAATAAGTTTACTTATGACCTAAATTATCTGGAGGTGCCATTGGTGCTTAAGTATCGTCATGTCGTTGCCCCGACAACAGCCATCGAACCCTTCTTGGGGGGCTATCTTTCCTGTGGTGTAGGTGGTCAAATCCGTGACTTTGGCGACAGAGCTGCGAATGGTTCCTTCTCAGACAATAATTTTAATCGTTTTGATGGAGGTATTCGAATTGGCTGCGGTGCTGCATTCAGCATGTTGTATGCAGAACTAGGCTATGACCTTGGGCTGTCAAATATTAGCAAGGACTATTTCGATGCTTCACATAACGGTTGTTTCTTCGTAAATATTGGCCTTAACTTTTAAATAGTCTGATGATTTACAAAGGCTAAGAGGGTGTGTTCTATCACGAGCACATCCTCTTCATTATTTATATACATATCATACATCACGTTCGATTTCCTATGCGATAACAACTAATTCTAATATTTTCCAGATGTTTTTCCCCTTTTCAAGCAATCGTTTTAAAATAATGCGTACTTTTGCCAAAAGAAATCATTTTTATTAACAAAATCATGAAAATAAAACATTTATTAGTACTGGCAATTGCTTCTATGATGGTATTGCCTTCGTGTAAAAAAGTTGAAAAGGCTGAGCCTATTAAGAAGGATATCAGCGTACAGTTGTATTCACTTCGTAGTTTGATCAATGCGGAATCTCCTATCGACTCTTTGCTTCCAAAATTGGCTGCCATGGGTTTCACTAGTGTTGAGGCTGCAAGCTATGACGATGGTAAATTTTATGGAAAAACTCCTGCTGAGTACAAGGCAGTTGTTGAGGCTAACGGCCTCGTTCCATTGTCTTCCCATATTAATCATGGACTTTCTGCAGAAGAATTGGCATCTGGTGATTTCAGTGAAGCGCTGAAATGGTGGGATCAATGTATCGCAGACCATAAGGCTGCTGGTATGCAGTATATCGTAACTCCGTGGATGGGACTTCAGAAGAGTATCCATGACCTGCAAGTTTATTGTGATTACTTGAATGCTATCGGAAAGAAATGTGCCGAGAACGGTATTCAATACGGTTACCACAATCATAACTACGAATATGAGAAGGTTGAAGATCAAGTTATGTACGACTATATGCTCGAGCACACCGACCCACAATATGTTTTCTTCCAGATGGATGTATATTGGACAATGCGTGGTGGTAAGAGTCAGGTAGAATATTTCAAGAAATATCCTGGTCGCTTCAAATTGTTACATATTAAGGACGAATGCGAACTCGGACAAAGTGGTATGGTTGGCTATGATGCTATCTTCAAGAATGTGAAGGAAGCAGGAACCAAACACATTGTTGTAGAAGTTGAGCGTTATTCGATGCCTGTTCTTGAGAGTATCAAGGAAAGTATTGATTATCTATTGCAATCAGACTTTGTTCCAGCATCTTATGAATAAATAATTCTTCTATATGATAAATAAAAGGCCGGTTGCAAACCGGCTTTTTATTTATAGCGTAACTCCTGTCTTGAAGATGGAGAAATCGTGGTATTCGTTCTTCTCGTTGCAAGTTGGAGTTCCATTGACTATTTCGACAATTGTTTGGACAAACATGCGGATAACTTCATTCATAGGTTTATAAGTTAAAATTCCTGCATTGAAATCCATCCAATGAGGCTTGTTCTGATAAAGATGTGTATTTGTCGAGACCTTTACTGTTGGAACAAACGTCCCAAAAGGAGTTCCTCTTCCTGTTGTGAACAAGATAAGATGACATCCACTTGCAGCCAAGGCTGTCGATGCTACCAGGTCGTTACCGGGAGCCGACAAGAGATTAAGCCCACGCTCTTTCAGACATTCACCATATTTTAATACATCTGTCACTTCGCTGGTTCCTCCCTTTTGAGTACACCCCAATGATTTTTCCTCAAGGGTCGAGATACCTCCTTTCTTGTTTCCTGGAGAAGGATTCTCCCCTATCGGTTCACCGTGTGAGAGGTAGTAGTTCTTGAAGTCATTTATCATGTTAACAGTCTGAGCAAACTGCTTCTCGGTTCGACAGCGGTTCATCAATATTGTCTCTGCACCAAACATCTCAGGAACTTCGGTTAATACAGCTGTTCCTCCTTGAGCTATCAGATAATCCGAAAATTCTCCAAGTAGCGGATTGGCTGTGATTCCAGAGAAACCATCCGATCCACCACACTTCAATCCAACCTTTAACTCAGAAAATGGAACATCTGAACGTTCATCGTGAAGCGTAAGTTCATATAAATCTCGAAGCTGTCTCTTGCCCTCTTCCATCTCGTCAGAAACATTTTGGCAAACCATAAACCGAATACGATCTTCATCATAGTTACCCAACAATTCACGGAAGGCATCCGGTTGATTATTCTCACAACCCAATCCTATGACCAGTACACCTCCTGCATTAGGATGAAGCACCATGTTACGAAGAATTATCCGTGTATTTTCATGGTCTTCCCCTAATTGAGAACATCCATAATTGTGTGTAAAGGCTATAAAATGATTGCTCCCCGTTTCACTTCTCATCTCATCCGCAAGGCGTTGAGCTATTCCGTTTACACAACCTACAGTCGGAATGATCCAAATCTCATTTCGAATACCAATTTGACCATCCCTCCGCCGATACCCTTTTAAAAAACGATTTTCGAAAGTATAGGGATTGTCATACTTCACAGGTTCGTATGTATAAGTTTCTAGCCCTGACAAATTGGTTTGTACATCCTCCTCATTAACCCAAGTCCCCATCGGAACAAAATGAGTTGCCTTCCCTATAGGGAAACCATATTTGACAACGTTTTCCTCCGGATAAAGATCTTTGATTGCTACTTTATGACCTTCAGGAATATCTTCCAGACAAATAACTTTTGACGTGTTTGTCTCAATCTTCGTACCCTTAGGAAGTGAGACAAGGGCAACGACAACATTGTCTTTAGGATGTATTTGAATGTAGGGTTTACTCATGATTGATAAGGTTTTGAACGGTTTCCAACATTCCATTCTCCTGAATTGACAGCAGATCCTTCTTCAGAAGACAGGTTAGACCAGGAACCTCGTTGAGGTCTTCACCCCAGATGAAAGAAGCCCCCAATACTCCTTTAGTAATCTTATCTATATCCTCGGTCATCCACAACGATTCGACAAACTTCAGGATCTCATTGTCGTCGCTTGGCAGAATCGGTGTTCCATCCTTTCGTATTCCACCCTTATAATAAGTGATGATAGCAGCCAATCCCAAAACTATTCCTTGAGGCAAGACGCCTTTTCGCTGCAAGAACCGTTTAAGGCCTGGCAAATCACGCGTCTTGAATTTTGGGAAAGCATTGAGCATGATAGAAGTAACTTGGTGATCGACAAATGGGTTGATAAAACGTTCCCATACACTCTTGGCAAACGATATTAATTCTTCCTTAGGGAGATCAAGTGTTTCCATCAATTCCTCAAACATCACCTTGTTTATATACTGTCCAACAACAGGATGCTGACAAGCATCACGTACTATATCAATACCTGAGAGAAAGGCTACAGGAGAAAGAACAGTGTGTGGGCCATTCAACAAAGTAACTTTCCGTTCATGATAGGGCTGTTCTGATGGAACAAACAACACATTCAGACCAGCTTTGTCGGCAGGAAAATAGTCTGCCAAAGTCTTAGGGGCTTCTATAACCCAAAGATGGAAGCACTCAGCCTCATCAAGCATCTTATCATCATATTGAATACGCTCTTTCAATTTATCTGCTGTCTTTTTAGGATAACCAGGAACAATTCGGTCAACAAGAGTTGAGTAAACAGGACAACATGTATCAAACCACGTCTTGAAGCCATCTTCCAAATTCCAATGACTAATATATTGATTAATGGTCTCCTTCAGTCTTTTACCATTCTCAAAAATCAACTCACAAGGCATAATAAAACATCCTTTAGTTGTATCACCTTTAAAATGAAGATAGCGATGGTAAAGGAATTGAGTCAATTTCCCAGGATAAGAGGATGCTGGTTTATCATCTAAACAACAAGTTGGGTCAAAGGCAATACCAGCCTCTGTGGTATTGGATATAATAAAACGGATATCTGGTTGCTCCGCCAACGAGAAATAAGCTTCAGGATCTTTATAAGGGTTGATGCCACGGCTAACCGAGTCGATCAACTCTACACTATCGACAACTTTTCCTTGTTCTATCCCTTGTAGATGTAAATAATATAATCCGTCCTGCTCGTTCAGGACAGGAACACGACCTTCTGGAAGTGGCTGTACAATGACAACGCTACCATTGAAGTCGGTTGACTGATTCATCTTATTAATAATCCAATCCACGAAGGCACGAAGAAAGTTACCTTCACCAAATTGTACCACTTTTTCTGGACGAATAGTTTTGGGGGCTGTTATTGCATTTAATACTTTCATAGCTTTCTTTTTTATATAATGAAGAAACTGATTTTTAATTAAACTTTACCAATATGCGGAATACCTTTCCAGGATTATCTGCCCAATATTTCATGGTGTCAAATGCTTCTTCTGGTTTAACGATTTGTGATATGAAAGGCTCTACTGGATGTTTCTTTTGCTCCAAATAGTGAATGACAGCACGAAAATCACTGGGAAGCGCATTTCTGGAACCTCGAATATCCAATTCCTTTTGAACAAACAGTTTTGTATGGAAAGAAACATCCGATTTGGAATAACCTATACAAACCACCCTTCCTGTGAATCCAACTTCATCCACAGCCATGATATAAGTAGCTGGACTTCCAACTGCTTCAATCACAACATCCACTCCTAATCCATTTGTTATCTCTTCTATGCACCTGTGAACATCGTCTGTTCGAGAGTTAATGGTATAAGTTGCCCCCATCTCTTTAGCTAATTCAAGTTTATAGTCATCCAAGTCAACAGCAATAACTGTTGCACCTCGAAGAGCTGCTCGAATCATAGCACCCATACCAACCATTCCACATCCAATGACCATGACGATGTCACTATCAGTCACTTGAGCACGTGAAACAGCATGGAACCCTACACTCATTGGCTCTATCAGCGCACAGTCACGTGGAGAAATTTGATTAGCAGGAATAACCTTCTCCCATGGGACAATTATATATTCTTTCATAGCTCCATGGCGTTGAACCCCTAATGTCTCATTATGTTCACACGCATTGACCCGTCCATTACGACAAGCAGCACACTTACCACAATTTGTATATGGATTAACCGTTACCGTCATGCCTGGTTGCAGGAAAGAGGGAACTTTCGAGCCTACTCCCTCTATGACTGCTCCTATCTCATGACCAGGAATTACTGGCATCAAAGCCATTTGGTTCTTACCTAAGAATGTATTCAAGTCTGAACCACAAAAGCCAACATAACTAATACGTAAAAAGATTTCATTGTCGTGAAGTTCAGGTTTCGGACACTCTATCACATCGATTTGTCCAGGTGTTGTTATTTGAATAGCTTTCATTTTACTCATTCTGACATATTTTTGATATATGGTAATTCGATAAGATTTGAAAATTTGTAGAATTGCACAGCATTCTCTCCTAAAAAAAGTTGTTTTTCTTCTTTGGATAATTCGTTCGATTTAATTATGAAATCGTATGACATCCTATAAGTAATGGCCGTAATAGTTCTTGGATAGTCGGAACCCCACATTAATTTGTGCATCCCCACCAAATCTGCGGCTCGTTGAATAGCTTTGACTGCACTGGGGAAAGGATAAAACTCGCTATTGTATAACCATGTTATACCTCCGGATTCTATCATCACATTTTTATTTCGAGCCAGCTTGATTTGTTCTTCCCATCCTTTAACAGTTGGCATTCCAAAGTGTCCAATAGCGATACGCAAATTCGGACATTCTTGAATGACTTCTTGTAATTCGTGAACTTGCATATCACCATCAGCCAAGGTAATGGATAAGAAGATGTCTTTCTGTTCCATCAATTGGAACATGGACATCATTTCTGGTGTATTCAAATATACACGGCGTTTATCTAATAGTAAACGATGCCCAGGAATAGCAATGCCTTGAAAACCTTGCTCAATCAATGTTTTCGCTTCATCAAGAAATCCATCTTGCAAGTAGTTACACATTCCACAGACGATGAATCTTTTCGGATATATAGCCATAACTTTCTTAAGATAATCGTTCTGAATGCCATCAATCATCTCTTGAACTACGACGGCTGCTGAAACTTGAGCATAATCCATATTGGAAAGAAATACCTCTGCAGAGTTTACACCATCTATCATGAAAGGTGGTAACATTTGTACTTCCTCACCTAGAAAGAGAGAGCGTCCGTTATGAGTAGTACGAATAATCTTTCCGTTCCAAGATGTATCTTGTTTTTGCCATAAATGGCTGTGTGCGTCAATAATTCTCATATTATTATATGTTTTTATGAGTTTTTCCAACTGATCCTTTGTTGGTCACCAATAATCCTTTGCACCTCGTATACTAGATGCTCATCCATCTTTTCTTCGACGTTCCGTATGTTTTTAAGAACATTCTCAGGACTGGCAGAACTGAAAAGTGTTGTGCTAATGCGAGGATTACTGATAGAGAATTGTATTGCCAGTTTCTCAATAGGATAATTCTGTTGCTCACAGTAGTCGGCTGCTTCCTTGCATGCCTGAACCAATGCTTTGGGGGCCGGATGCCAATCTGGAACACCACGAGAGGAAAGCAACCCCATTCCAAAAGGAGAAGCATTGATAATACCGATTTTCCTAGATTCAAAATAATCCAGGTAATCTACAAGTTTATCATCGTTCAGACAAAAATGACAGAAGTTCAAAATACTTTCTACCGTTCCTGTTGGAACATGGTCAATGACCCATTGGAGATTTTCCAATTGTAAGTCGGTAATACCCACATGTTTGACTACACCTTCTTCTTTGAGTTCGACAAGAGCCGGAAGAGTTTCATCTACTACTTGATGAAGATCAGCAAACTCTATATCATGTACATTGATTAAATCGATGTAGTCGATATTCAATCGCTCCATACTTTCATAGACACTATCCTTAGCACGTTTGGCAGAATAATCCCAAGTATTAATGCCATCTTTCCCGTATCGTCCTACTTTAGTAGAAAGGTAAAAGCGATCTCTGGAAACATTCTTCAATGCTTTACCTAATACGGTCTCTGCTTTATAGTGGCCATAATATGGAGAAACATCTATAAAGTTTATACCGTTGTCTAATGCTGTATACACCGCTTCAATCCCTTTGGTTTCATTGATATTGTGAAATACCCCTCCTAAAGATGAAGCTCCAAAACTTAATGCAGACACTTTCATGCCTGTTTTCCCAATTTCACGATATTCCATTATTCTTTTTTTATTAAACAAAGATATAAACAACTAGCTGATTTAGCGACGATTTTTTTGTATTTTATAACACAAAATCAATATTCCCTTAGATAATTATTATGAATA
>CAMVLL010000004.1 GCA_947168315.1 uncultured Bacteroidota bacterium
CAGTTCGTCAGCCAAAGGCTTATTGCTAATTTCTGAAGACTCCAGGATGATAGGAACGAAAGGATCTTTCTCACGTATTTCCTTCATCAGCTTGATGCCAGCCAACGGATCTTTCTTGCCACCCTTCGGGAATCGTACGTCAGTGATGACACCTAATATATTATCCGCGTACTTATTATATAATTCCATGGCCTCCTCGTAAGTACGAGCCAACACAATCTTTGAACGTCCTCTCATACGCAGTGTACGTTGGTGATCGTTCAAGGCCTCGGTAGCGAAGACCTGACTTTGTTTCAGCACGAATTTATACAGGTTTGGCAATACGGAAGAGTAGAAACGGATAGAGTCCTCCACGAGCAAGATCATCTGAACACCCACTTCGGTGATATCGTGTTCTAGATTCATCTTATCCTCCATCAACTTGATGATGGATACCAAAAGGTCTGTATTTCCCAGCCAACAGAACACATATTCGAAGATACTCAGGTCCTCGTGTACCATTCGGGCAGTGATACCGTGTGAGAAAGGAGTGAGCACTACCAATGGCACGTTCGGATATTTTGCACGGATGGTATGGGCAATGTCGAACGAGTCGTTATTGTCGGTAGCCGGCATACAGATGACAAAGTCGAACCGAGCATTTTCCAGCTCTTCAAGAGCCTCTTCCTTGGTAGATACTTTTGTAAAACGAGGAGGATTGCTAAGGCTCAATTCCATGTATTCATTATATATTTTTTCCTCGATACGTCCATCATCCTCCAGCATGAAAGCATCGTAGGGATTTGCCACCAGAAGTACGTTGTAAATACGCTTCATCATCAAATTGGCAAATTGAGTATCTTTGAAATAGAACTGCTTGAAATTTGGCTTACTGTTCATTTTTTTATCGTTTATTAGGAAAGATGAAACAAAAATCGTAATTTTTTGCTACCCATACAATAAAAAGGCGATAAAAATTATCTTTTTGTAATCATGAAGAAAGTATTACGTCTTACAAAATATCATAAAAAGGAGAAAATTTTCGGGAAATAATTTGCTTTACTCCTTTAAAAACCTACCTTTGTATCCGATTTTATTATCTATTTGTCAAACCTTAAATAAAAACATTATATGGATATTAACAAAATCATGGCTTCTTTGGAAGCTAAGCATCCTGGCGAATCTGAGTATTTGCAGGCTGTTAGAGAAGTTCTGACCTCAATCGAGGAAGTTTACAATCAACATCCTGAGTTTGAAAAGGCTAAGATCGTTGAGCGTATTGTAGAACCGGAGCGTATTATTACTTTCCGTGTTCCTTGGGTTGATGATAAGGGTGAAGTACAGGTTAACTTAGGTTATCGTGTACAGTTCAATAGTGCTATTGGCCCGTACAAAGGTGGTTTGAGATTCCATCCTTCTGTAAATTTGTCTATCCTGAAGTTCTTAGGTTTTGAGCAGACATTCAAGAACGCTTTGACTACATTACCTATGGGTGGTGGTAAAGGTGGATCAGATTTCGCTCCTCGTGGTAAGAGTGATGCTGAAGTTATGCGTTTCTGCCAGTCCTTTATGACAGAGCTTTACAAAGTTATCGGTCCGGATGAAGACGTTCCTGCTGGTGATATCGGTGTTGGTGGCCGTGAGATTGGTTATCTGTTTGGTATGTACAAACGTTTGACTAGTCAGTTCCATGGAGCTACTTTAACTGGTAAGGGTCTTGAGTGGGGTGGTTCTATCCTCCGTCCAGAAGCTACTGGTTTTGGCGCTTTGTATTTTGTTAATAAGATGTTGGAAACTCACAACATTGACATTAAGGGTAAGACTGTTGCTATTTCCGGTTTCGGTAACGTAGCTTGGGGTGCAGCTAAGAAGGCAACTGAGTTAGGTGCGAAGGTTATCACTATCTCTGGTCCTGATGGCTATATCTTGGATGAGGCTGGTTTGAACGAGGAGAAGATTGAATATATGTTGGAACTCCGTGCTAGCGGTAATGATATCTGTGCTCCTTATGCAGACAAATTCGCTGGTTCTAAGTTCTTCGCAGGTAAGAAACCTTGGGAAGCTAAGGCTGATATCTATTTGCCATGTGCTACTCAGAACGAGTTGAACGGTGTTGACGCTGACATGATCTTGGCTAACAAGCCTTGCTGTGTTGCTGAAGTTTCAAATATGGGATGTACTGCAGAAGCTGTTGATAAGTTTATTGCTGCCGGTCAGCTCTTCGCTCCGGGTAAGGCTGTTAACGCTGGTGGTGTAGCTACTTCAGGTCTTGAAATGACTCAGAACTCTATCCGTCTAGCATGGACAGCTGAGGAAGTTGACCAGAAATTGCATCAGATTATGTACGGTATCCATGAGCAATGCGTGAAGTATGGTAAGCAGGCTAATGGCTATATCAATTATGTAAAGGGTGCAAACGTAGCAGGCTTCATGAAGGTAGCTCATGCTATGATGGCTCAAGGAATTGTATAATAAAGAATATATCTCGTTTAGTTGTATTTGTATTTTGTATTGTAGCTTGCACTGCTTTGCCTGTGAAGGTGAAGCAGTGCTTTTTTATGCTAGTTCCAAACCTAATTTCTTCTGAAGTTTTTTAAGGTTATTATTCTTGTCCAACATCACTTCTAATTTCTCGGATGCGGTGAATGCGCGCTTCTCTTCCGAAGCTTCGTTCACATGAATCTGCATCTTTACCTGACTGTTCTGAAGTTTCTTATGCAAGCTTTCTTCGATGCTGGCCGATAGAGATTGCATCGATTCTGCAGCCAACTGATTATAAACGACAATTTGGAATTTGTTGTCATCCAATAGTTTCGGCCGGATGGCCATCATACGTTGTGCATCTGCTTTTCGCTCAACAGGTAAGGCTGCAGCATACTCACGCCAAGCCAAATCCAAGTCGGCTTCACTGAAAGGTTTATTCGTGATTGTTTGTTCAGCAGCAGTGGGCTGAGTTTTTTCACTGGCAGCCGTCTCACCTTGACTCTTCTGATGAATCCGTTTTATGGAGGTGTCCGACAGTCGAACGGTTTGAATCGTTGGTGTTTGCTTCTTCTCCTCAGGGAATGGATTACTCTTTGGAGTAGCTGGCTGTTTTGCTACATTTGTGTTTGTCGCTTTAGGTGCAGCGGCAGGCTTGGCAGGAGCTACGGGTTTAGCAGTTGCCTGTGAAGAAGGTTGAGTTGTTGTCTGTTGGAAGGTAGGTTTAATCTTAGGGCTATGCCCCTCAGCCACATCATCGTTAGGTGCGGTAAGTTGAGCACATTCAATCAGTGTCAGCTCAACCAACAACCGTTTGTTCTTGCTTGTCCTATAGTTTAGGTCACAGTCATTACAAAGTTTCATGGCTTTGAACAGGAAACGTGGAGAACAATTTTGGGCTTGATTACGATACTTTGACTTCACATCACCACTCACTTCCAAAAGAGATAATGTGCTGGCATCCTTACTGACTAACAAGTCGCGAAAATGAGAAGCCAGACCAGTGATGAAATGGTTCCCATCAAATCCTTTCTGTAATACAGTGTTAAATAAGAGAAGAGCATCCGAAACTTTGTTGGTCAGAAGCATATCCGTCAGTTGGAAATAATACTCATAATCCAATACATTGAGGTTGTCAATAGCACTTTTATAAGTGATATTTCCTTGTGTGAAGCTGACTACTTGGTCGAAGATAGACAAGGCATCACGCATACCACCATCTGCTTTTTGTGCGATTACCATCAAAGCATCTGGCTCTGCTTTCACGCCCTCTTTAGCTGCTACATATTGTAAATGCTCGATGATGTCGTTAACACCGATTCGGTTGAAATCATAGATCTGGCAACGACTCAAAATGGTTGGAAGTAGCTTGTGTTTCTCCGTGGTTGCCAAGATGAATATTGCATGTTTAGGCGGCTCTTCCAATGTCTTCAAAAAGGCGTTGAAAGCAGCAGCTGACAGCATGTGAACCTCATCGATAATGTAAACTTTATACTTACCAATCTGAGGTGGAATCCGTACTTCCTCAATCAAGTTACGGATATCGTCTACCGAGTTGTTGCTGGCAGCATCCAACTCAAAGATATTGTAAGAACGCTGTTCGTTGAAGGCCATGCATGATTCACATTCGTTGCAGGCCTCTCCGTCAGCACTAAGATGTTGGCAATTGATTGTTTTGGCGAAAATACGAGCACACGTTGTTTTACCGACTCCTCTTGGACCGCAGAAGAGGTAGGCATGTGCAAGTTTCCCACTAACTATGGCATTTTTCAATGTAGTTGTCAATGCACGTTGACCGATTACCGAGTCAAAGGTTGAAGGACGATATTTTCGAGCAGAAACAATATAATTTTCCATGATACTATTTTCGCTTATTTAACTATTGATGCAAATATAGTGAAAATGTCGTTTGTTTTGGTTGAATATGAAAGAAAACTTTTTATCTTTGCACAAAAGCAAAAGATATGAGTAAGTTAAAATCAATTTGGAGTTTTATTTGTAAACATAAATACCTTATAACGATTGTAATCTTTTTGGTGATTATTGTTTTCCTGGACGAGAATAATCTCATTAATCGTTTCCAACATAAGAACGAGATTCGTTTGATGAAAGAGGAAATAGAAGAATATCGTAAACAGTTCGATGAAGATACAGAGAGACTGAAGGAGTTGACAGACAATCCTGAGGGACTGGAAAAGATTGCACGTGAGAAGTATTTAATGAAAAAACCTAACGAGGATATATTTATTTTGGAAGAATGAAAAAGTTCGGTAAGTATATCATGATGCTGGGAGGCATTCTCCTGTTGATTGGAGCAGTGATGCACATCGGTGAATCCACCATTTCCTCCTGCCTATTTCTGATTGGGGCAATACTTTATGGATACGTTCAGGTGATGGGAGACCGTTACGAAGGCTCTAACTTTATCATCCGCCGCTTACGTCGTCAACAAATCTTTGGAGCCATGCTATTGGTTTTTACTGGGGTATTAATGTTTTTCTCCCGCCATAATGAATGGATCGTTGCTTTGACAGTAGCCACTGTTTTTGAATTGTACACAGCATATCGTATTCCTGCAGAGTTGAAGAAAGAAGAATCAAATTCCTCGGAAGGATAAAATTTGCTAAAAATAAAGTTCGTCAAAACAGTTTTTATACCTGCAAAGTAATAAACTTTTATTAAGATTTAAATAATAATAAAATTTTTCTAACCTTCGATTATTACTTGTACCTTTGTCGTGTCAAAGATAAATGTATTTATGAATAAACTATTCATCTTGTGTAGTTCCTTACTCTTACTGACATCATGTGCCAGCGAATACCAGATTAAAGGTACTTCCTCCGTATCTCGTCTGGACGGGAAGATGTTGTTCGTAAAAGTTCCCGTGGATGAGACTATGGTGAAAGTGGATTCTGCAGAAGTAATACATGGATTGTTTACCATGCAAGGTGTTGTTGATTCGGCGATGATAGCATCGCTTTATATGGATGAATTGAGTATCATGCCTCTCGTAATCGAGAAAGGACATATTCAGATCAGTATTGACAATGCCCGATCATTGGTAAAAGGAACGCCTTTGAATGATCGTCTCTACTCATTTATTCAGAAAAAGCTATCTTTGGATGACCGTGCATACGAGTTGGAACGTAGAGAAAGCCAGATGATAATGGATGGAAAATCATTGGAAGATATCGATATAGAGCTGACAAAAGAACGACAGAAATTGTCTGAGGAACTGAATACATTGGCCAAGTCATTTATACTTAGTAATTGTGACAATATTCTCGGCCCAGGAGTATTCCGCATGATTTGCGGTGGTTACGATATTCCGATAGTAACTCCTCTGATTGAGGATATCATGAAGGAAGCACCTGATAATTTCAAGAATCATCCGATGGTAAAAGTTTATATGGAGATTGCAGAGCAGAACTTGGAACTAATGAAAAAGGAGATGTCACGATAATGACCATAGCTATTCAATTCAGAAAGCTATGGTCTCTTTATATGTAAAACGTGAAAAATAATACTATTATGAAAAAGTTATTTATTATTTGTTGTATTGTCTGCACATTCATGAATTGTACGACAAGCTATTATTCACAAGATGGAAGACAAATTTCTAAAGAGGAATACAAAGCCCTTGTGGCAGAGCAAGTGCAAGATGTACTGAACGATCGGCATTTTGTAATTGATGTGATGACCGCTGTACCTCAACGCGGTAGAACTATGCATCTTTCATCAGGTTATTCAGTGAGGATAAAGGGGGATAGCATCATCTCTTCTTTACCATACTTTGGTAGAGCCTATAATGTTCCTTACGGTGGTGGTAAAGGACTGAGCTTTACAGAGATATACAAAGATTATAAGGTGTCTCATCCAAAGGATGGTCTAACTACTATCATCGTTGTTGTAGATAATAAAGAAGATGTTTATAATTATAAGATCGAGGTTTATGATGATGGTGAGTCTAGCATAGAGGTAACTTCCAGGGAAAGAGATCGGATGTTTTACCGTGGCTCGCTTGATTTAGACGATAAATAGTAAAATAGTACGTTTTATGAAGAAGTGGATAGGAGTGTTGATGGCATCAATGATTCTGACGGCCTGTGGTTCATCTCTTTTAACGGAAGATGGCCGAAAGATGAATAAGGAAGAGAAAGAGGCATTGGTAACAAAGACTGTCCGTGAAATGTTGGCAAATAAGCATTATCGCATAGAAGTGGACAAGATAATGTCGCAAAGTGCAAGAGAATCCATTTCACATGAGTATTCGTTAGAGATAAAAGGTGATACTGTTATCTCTGGTCTTCCTTTCATGGGGGTAGCTCGTGTGGCGGTCATGGGTGGCGGAACTGGCTTAATGTTTACTTCCAAACATCAAGGATATACAAGTCAACGTGTTGAACCTGACCATACTGTGATTACGTTCAACGCCAGCAATGGAGAGGATGTCTATTCATTCCGTTTATTGATCTTTGATAACGGACGTTCAGAGATCCGGGCTCATAACAGAAAGCAGGAAAGTATGGACTATTCTGGAGAATTGAATGTCTGGGATGTTATATACAAGAGGTAATGATTAGTCAACTATATAAAGAAAAGAGGATGCATTAACGCATCCTCTTTTTCTTTTGAGCCGAATCCCGGACTCGAACCGGGGACCTATTCATTACGAATGAATTGCTCTACCAACTGAGCCAATTCGGCAAAAAACCGCCTTTCTTTCAAAAGGCGGTGCAAATATAATGCTTTCTTTAGGAAAACAAAAATTATTAGTGCTTTTTTTAATTGATAGTCAATGCTACAATTGACTTAGGAGGCAAGGTTACAGTCAGCTTACCATTCTGTACTTTTGCGCCATTGAATGCTTTAGGTACCACCGTATTTGGATGATCAAAATTATTATGATCATTAATATTAGTGGATGTCAGGATACGACCAGTACAGCCTTTCACCTTAATATTATCCAAACTTAATTCAACGGTTTGAGCCTTTTGCAAGTCAATATTAGACAATGAGATATGAATGACACCATCCTTATCTTTAGAAGCAGTCGCACTTACCAGTGGAACTACGCGGTCTTCCTGTACGGCAATTTTCGCGCACTTAATATCGAAAGGCAAGAATGTCGCTTCCTGATGTACCTTATACATCTCAAAGACATGGTATGTCGGAGTAAGCACCATCTTATCTTCTTTAGTAAGAATCATTGACTGAAGAACGTTAGCAATCTGTGCGATGTTTGCCATTTTGATACGTTCAGTATACTTATGGAAGACGTCCAAAGATAAGGAAGCAACCAAAGCATCACGCATCGTGTTCTGCTGATAAAGATGACCTCTGATGGTTCCAGGCTCTTCATCCCACCAAGTTCCCCATTCATCAACCAACAAAGCAATACGTTTTTCAGGATCATACTTATCCATGATAGCAATATGCTTCTTGATTACCTGTTCTATTTCCAAACATTTGCCTAATGTTCCATAATAATCATCGTTCGTAAAATTCGTTGCAGAACCTTTACGATTCCAATTACTAACGGTATAGTAGTGCAGTGAGATACCACTCATACGACGGCCGATATTCTGCATCAACACTTCTGTCCAGTTGTAATCATAGTCACTTGCGCCACTGGCAACCTTAAACAGTCTGTTCCCATTGAAGTTGCGGCAGTATGTTGCATAACGGCGATATATATCGCTATAGTATTCAGGACGCATGCTTCCACCACATCCCCAGCTTTCGTTACCGATACCCAAGTATTTTACTTTCCATGGTTTCTCGCGGCCATTCTCTTTACGAAGTTTAGCCATCGGACTCCCTTGTTCTGCTGTCATGTATTCCACCCATTTAGCTAATTCCTCTACGCTACCACTACCAACGTTTCCGCTGATATACGGTTCACAGCCAATCATTTCGCATAGATTCAGGAATTCATGAGTACCAAAACTATTATCCTCAATGGTACCACCCCAGTTACTATTTACTAGCTTGGGGCGATTCTCTTTTGGACCAATACCATCCATCCAGTGATAATCATCGGCAAAGCATCCGCCTGGCCATCTCAAAACAGGAACTTTCAAGTCCTTTAATGCTTGAAGGACATCATTTCGATAACCGTTTGTGTTAGGTATCGAAGAGTTTTCGCCAACCCATAAGCCACCGTAGATACAAGTACCAAGGTGCTCGGCAAATTGACCATAGATGTTCTTACTAATTACGTTTTTCCCATCTTGTGGGTGAATCGCAATAACAGTTGTTTCTTGTGCATACAGTGATGCTGCCAAAAGAAGCATCATGCTCATCATCATTTTTTTCATATTACTACATTTAATTTGTTTCGACAAAGAGACCTTATTTTGCAAATCTAATGATAAATTTGATAAAAACAACCTTTATGAATAGATAATTCAATTATATTTGCGGAAACATTTGTAATCTCAATATGTCAAAAAGCAAACTCATTGTATCCATAGCTGGTCTTATCCTTCTAATAGGGATAATTCTTATTGTGTTTTTATATCAATGCTTATTTGTACCATGTACTAACAATAATCAAACCAACTATTTGTATATCGATCGTGATGATAATATAGATTCATTATCCATAAAGTTGCAGGATGTTGGAAAGATTAAGAGAATGACAGGTTTCAACTTGTTATCTAAGTATCAAAATTTTGACGAGAAAATTCATACAGGTCGTTATGAGATTGTATCAGGAAAGAGTATACTTGACCTCTACCGGCAATTATCAAGAGGACAACAAAGTCCGCTAAAGTTGATTGTTCCTTCTACACGTACAATCGGTCAGTTGATCAAAACACTCGACAAGCAACTGATGGTGGATTCGACAGAGATATCAAAGCAGTTGTTTGATAAAGAATATTATAAAACTTTAGGTTTCGATGAACGTACCCTTCCTTCTTTCTTCATTCCTAACACTTACGAAGTATATTGGAATATATCAGCTGAGTCGTTATTGAAGAGACTAAAACAAGAGTATGATCGCTATTGGAATGAGCAACGTCGTCAGAAAGCACAAGCACAAGGATTAACGCCACTCGAGGTGTCTGTATTAGCATCCATTGTTGATGAGGAAACAGCAAAGAATGATGAAAAACCAATCATCGCAGGACTTTACCTCAATCGCCTCCATCGTGGTATGCTATTGCAAGCCGATCCTACCGTAAAATTTGCTTTGAACGATCCGACCATCCGTCGTATTTTGTTTTCCCATCTTGAGATAGACTCCCCATATAATACCTATAAAAATGAAGGTTTGCCTCCTGGACCTATTCGTGTCGCTTCTTTACAAGCATTAGAAAGTGTTCTGAATCCTACCCAGCATGATTACTTGTATATGTGCGCGAAAGAAGATTTTTCAGGTTATCATAATTTTGCAGTAACCAATGCTCAGCATGCAGCTAATGCACGCAGATACCAACAAGCATTGAATCAAAGAGGAATACGATAATATGATTTACTCCAGTTGACGAATGCTTATGCTCTGGACTTTAAACATATGATTATAAAGAGAGAGGGTAACTTTTCAGTACCCTCTCTTATTGTAAAGCCGCATTAGTGATGCGATGAAACTCCGAATGACAGGATTTGAGTGCTCTTCAACCTTTGTAATCCACCGGCATCTCTGCTACCCGAAGGCGTGGCCCGCCATTGGAAGAAGAAGCTTGTCTCGGAATTTGGTATAATTTGATGAGTTTCCCAGTACAGCTAATGCGACTATAACTTCTTCTTTTTACAAAGATAAATACTAGAAATGTTTTTTGCAAGTTTTTCTAAATGTTTTTATGCATAAAAACGTGTTTTTAATTGATAAAATACGTTTTCATCCCATTTCTCCTGTCAAAACAAGTAACAAAAACGATAGTTATTAACAATAAGTGATTATAACTATATAAGTAGAATTATTTTTGTATATTTGTATTTGGAATCATATGCTTTCAATAGGATGCCGATACGTTTTTCAACATATACAAGAGGAACGAATGTCCCAGATTTGCCTGGTAACTCGTTGTTCCATTCTACAGCCTTATTCAGGGTGTATGAGAAGACATCGGGTTATCGTCCGATTATGTTGGTTGCATATGATGGTGATCGTCCGATTGCCAAAATGCTAGCTGTAATACGTAAGAGCGTGCGTTGGTTCCCTCCATCAGTAATTCATCGGTGTGTCATTTATGAAACATGTGAGTTCCTTGATGAACAGGTCGATAAGAATAAACTGTTTAGTGACATGTTAAACCATCTTACAAAAGATGTCGTGTCGCATTCTTTTTTGATTGAATTCAGAGACCTGAAACAGCCGTTGTTTGGTTACAAGGCATTCCGTGAGAATGGATATTTCCCCATACGTTGGATGCGTGTGTATAATTCCTTACATAGCAAAAAACCGGAAGAACGGTTAAGCCCTTCTCGAAAACGTCAGATTAGTAAGGCGTTAAAGGCAGGTGTGATAACAAAGGTAGCCGAGACAGAGGAGGAAGTTACGGAATTCGTTCACATGTTGAAGATGAATTACTCATCCAAACTGCTCAAGCACTTTCCTGATTTAAGTTTTTTTAAAGAATTGGGAAATCAAAAAGTGTCCCAAGAAATTCAAAAATTGTTTATTGTCAAGTACAAAGAAAAGATTATTGGTGGATCGGTATGTCTATTCTCTTCAGGTACTTCATATCTACTTTTTTCGGGAGCATTACGTAAACGTTACAAATACTATTATCCAGGAGTGATGGCTGTATGGAGTGCTATCAAATATGCTCACGAGCATGGTTATCAGCATTTTGAGTTTATGTATGTCGGTGTACCGTTCCGTCATTATGGTTTCCGTGAGTTTATTTTGCGGTTTGGCGGTAAGCAGAGTAGTACTCGTCGTTGGTATAAATTCCGTTGGCAATGGTTGAATAAAATATTGACGAAATTCTATATCTAAACTCTATCAATTGATTAACAAAAAATAGTAGCAAAAAATTTCGAAATCTTTGCCAAAATGATTAATTTTGCGGACGAAAATGAAAAACAAACGAATCGTTTAATAAATTTAAATTAATTATATTATGAAAATTTCTCACATTGAGCATCTTGGTATTGCTGTTCCAAGTATTGAAGAGGCATTACCGTTTTTTGAAAATGTTTTAGGTTTTAAGTGCTACAACATTGAAGAAGTGGCTGACCAGAAAGTAAAAACTGCTTTCTTGAAAGTCGGAGAAGTTAAATTGGAATTATTGGAACCGACATGTCCTGAAAGCACAATCGCTACTTTCATCGAGAAGAACGGTGGTCGTGGTGGTATGCATCACTTGGCTTTTTGTGTAGAAGATGGTGTTGCTGAAGCATTGGCAGAAGTAGATGCAAAGGGCATTCGTCTGATTGACAAGGCTCCTCGTAAAGGTGCTGAAGGCTTGAACATTGCTTTCTTACATCCGAAATCTACTATGAGTGTATTGACAGAACTTTGTGAAAATCCAAATAAATAATAAAATGAGTATTCAACAGGAAAGAATCAGTTCGCTCGTTGAGCGTCGTGAGAAGGTTCGCTTAGGTGGTGGCGAGAAAGCAATCGCAAAGCAACACGAAAGAGGAAAGTACACAGCTCGTGAACGTCTTGCAATGCTGCTTGATGAAGGTAGCTTTGAAGAAATGGACATGTTTGTAGAGCACCGTTGTACAAACTTTGGTATGGAAAAGAAGTACATACCGGCAGATGGTGTAGTAGTTGGTAGCGGTACAATCGATGGCCGTTTGGTTTATGTATTTGCTCAAGACTTCACTGTATCAGGTGGTTCTCTTTCAGAGATGATGGCAAAGAAGATTTGTAAGGTGATGGATATGGCAATGACTATGGGTGCTCCGGTTATCGGCTTGAACGATTCAGGTGGTGCTCGTATTCAGGAAGGTGTGAACGCTTTGGCTGGTTATGCTGAAATTTTCGAGCGTAACATCTTGGCTTCAGGAGTAGTTCCTCAAATCTCTGGTATTTTTGGCCCATGTGCAGGTGGTGCTGTTTATTCTCCTGCATTGACTGACTTTACGTTGATGATGGAAGGTACATCAAACATGTTCTTGACAGGTCCTTCTGTTGTTAAGACCGTTTTGGGTGAGAACGTAACAGCTGAGCAATTAGGTGGTGCAAGCGTACACTCAACAAAATCTGGTGTTACTCATTTTACTGCTCCTACAGAAGAAGAAGCTATCGCAACTATCAAAAAGTTGTTAAGCTACATTCCTCAGAACAACATGGAAGAAACACCGGTTGTTCCTTGCAATGACCCAGTTGATCGTATGGAAGATATGCTGAATGATATTATTCCTGATAATCCTAACCAAGCATATGATATGTACGATGTAATTAAAGCTGTCGTTGATAATGGCGAGTTCTTTGAAATCCATAAGGATTTTGCTAAGAACATCATTATCGGTTTCGCACGTTTCAATGGTCAGGCAGTAGGTGTTGTTGCCAACCAGCCTAAGTATATGGCAGGTGTTTTGGATTGCAACTCTTCTCGTAAGGGTGCTCGTTTCGTTCGTTTCTGCGACGCTTTCAATATTCCTTTGGTAACATTGGTTGACGTTCCGGGATTCTTACCAGGAACTGGTCAGGAATATAATGCAGTTATTGTACACGGTGCTAAGTTGCTCTATGCTTACGGAGAAGCAACTGTTCCTAAAGTAACAGTTACATTGCGTAAGTCATACGGTGGTTCACATATCGTGATGAGCTGTAAGCAACTTCGTGGTGACCTGAACTATGCATGGCCTTCTGCAGAAATCGCAGTTATGGGTGGTGCTGGTGCCGTTGGCGTTCTTTATGCAAAGGAAGCAAAAGAAAAAGAAGATCCGAAGGCTTATCTGGCAGAGAAAGAAGCAGAGTATACAAACTTGTTTGCAAATCCTTATGTTGCTGCAAAATATGGCTACATCGAGGATGTAATCGAACCACGCAATACTCGTTTCCGCATCATCAGAGGTTTGGCACAGTTGCGTAACAAGAAACAAACTGTTCCTGCTAAGAAGCACGGTAATATTCCATTGTAATTTGGTTTTTCACATTAAATAGAATTGAAATGAAAAAATTATCATTAGGAATATTTCTTTCCGCATTGCTGTTGGTAGGACTGAGTTCTTGTAATCCGAAAAGAATCGAATCCAAACTCCTTATCAACGAAGTGTTGATGGTGAACGAAAATAATTATATGAATGATTATGGCATTCGTTCTCCATGGATTGAGATATTCAATAAATCATATAATGTAACAGATATGGCTGGTTGTTACCTCCGCATGAGTAACACCCCTGGCGATACTGCAACTTATACTATTCCAAAAGGAGATGTAACTACAAAGGTTGCTCAACGTCAACAAGCTATATTCTTCGCTGATGGTGAACCTAATAGAGGTACCTATCATTTGAACTTTACGTTGGACCCGGAAAAGACCACTTGGCTGGGACTCTTCGATACTCGTTGGAAACTGTTGGATCAGGTTACTATTCCGGCCAACACATTGGGTGCAGATCACTCATATGGACGCGTTGATGACGGTAAGCCTGAATGGGAAGTAAAGGGAAACAGCTCTAAGAAGTATGTAAGCCCGAAGGCTAACAACATGATCAAGGAATCTAATCCAAAGATGGAGAAGTTTGCTGAGCATGATAAGAGTGGTATTGGTATGACAGTTTCTGCAGTAAGCGTTGTTTTCTCTGCATTGCTTCTTTTATACTTGAGTTTCCGTTTCATCGGTAAGTATTTCTCAGGTAGAGATGAGAAGAAAGCCGCAGCTCCCGAACCGATTGCTGCTGTAAAGGCTGAGGAGAAGAAAGAGACCAAGGCTGAGGTTGCATCAGATGAAGTATATGCAGCCATTGCCATGGCACTCTATGAAATGCAAGGTGGTATGCACGATGTTGAGAGTGGTGTTTTGACGCTTGTCGATCAACAGTCTGCATGGAGTGCAAAGTCAGCCTTTATGCGTTCAAAACCAGAAAGAAAATAAAAGTTCATCCGTTAAATTATTGATTAAAATGAAAGAATATAAGTATAAAATCAATGGTACCGAATATAAGGTAACTATTGGCGATATCGAGGACAACATCGCTCATGTTGAAGTAAACGGTACTTCTTATGATGTTGAGATGGAGAAGAAACCGGTTGAGAAAGTAAAGGTTGCTACTCCGAAACCAGCTGCTGCCGCTGCTCCTGCTGCTGCACCTGCAGCTCCGGCTCCGAAACCAGCTGCTTCAGGCAGTGGTTCTGGCGTGAAATCACCGCTTCCAGGCGTTATTCTTGACGTGAAAGTGAATGTTGGTGATGCTGTAAAGAAGGGACAAGTTATCATTATCCTTGAGGCAATGAAGATGGAGAACAATATCAATGCTGATCGCGACGGTGTTGTTACAGCTATTCCTGTTCGCAAGGGTGACTCAGTTTTGGAAGGTACGGACCTTGTAATCATTGGATAATATGGGAGAGTTCTTTAGTTTTATTGGTAATAACTTGGCCGACTTCTGGGGTTATACCGGATTTGCTAACGCCACTCCAGGTCATTTTATCATGATTTTGGTAGGATGTGTATTCATCTATTTGGCTGTTAGACATGAGTTCGAGCCAATGTTGCTTATTCCAATTGGTTTTGGTATGTTGATTGGTAATATTCCTTTCAATATGGATGCCGGACTTCAGTTGGGTATTTATGAGCAAAATTCTGTATTGAATACTTTATATCAAGGTGTGATGACTGGTTGGTATCCGCCGCTCATCTTCTTGGGCATCGGAGCCATGACCGACTTCTCTGCGTTGATATCCAATCCTAAGTTGATGTTGGTTGGTGCTGCTGCTCAGTTTGGTATTTTCGGTGCTTACATGTTGGCATTGCTGTTCGGATTTACTCCGATGGAAGCTGGTGCTATCGGTATCATCGGTGGTGCTGACGGTCCTACAGCTATCTTCCTTTCTTCTAAGTTGGCTCCTAACTTGATGGGTGCTATCGCCGTGTCTGCTTATTCTTATATGGCATTGGTTCCGGTTATCCAACCACCTATCATGCGCCTTCTTACTACGAAGAAAGAGCGTGTTATGCGTATGAAACCGCCACGTCCAGTATCTCATACTGAAAAGGTTATGTTCCCGATTATCGGTTTGTTGCTGACTTGTTTCTTCGTACCATCAGGTCTTCCATTGTTAGGTATGTTGTTCTTCGGTAACTTGCTGAAAGAAAGTGGTGTAACTCGTCGTTTGGCAGAAACTGCACGTAACCAGTTAATTGATGTTATCACCATGTTGTTAGGTTTGACAGTAGGTGCTTCTACTCAGGCTTCTGAGTTCTTGACTTTGAACTCTGTCTTTATCTTCATGTTGGGTGCATTGTCATTCGTTATCGCAACAACTTCTGGTATCTTGTTCGTGAAGTTGTTCAATTTGGTATTGCCAAAGGAGAAGAAGTTAAATCCGTTGATTGGTAATTCAGGTGTATCAGCCGTTCCTGATTCAGCACGTATCTCACAGGTAGTAGGTTTGGAATATGATCCTACGAACTACTTGTTGATGCATGCTATGGGCCCGAACGTTGCCGGTGTGATTGGTTCTGCTGTTGCAGCCGGTATCTTATTGGGATTCTTACTCTAATCTGATTAGGATACATATAGAACAGGGAAAGTCAAAAGACTTTCCCTGTTTTTTGTTTTGTATATTGAATAATAAATGCCCGAGTTGTTTCCTTATTTAAAGAAAAGTCTATATTTTTGTTCTGAACCGTTTTTACGTGAAAGAGTTTGCAACTAAAGTGCAAGGAATTATCTGTACATTTGTCAACGTAAATGATGTTTATGGAGCAAGAACAACGAAGTATACAACGTTTGGAGGAAAAAGGAATTCACCCAACAGCTATTCGTATTTTGGTATTGGAAAGAATGATGCAAGAACAGCGTGCCGTCTCAATACCAGAATTGGAAATCATGCTTGATACGGTGGACAAATCGTCTATTTTCCGCACGTTGACATTGTTCTTAAAGCACGATTTGATTCATGCCATCGAAGATGGGAGCGGAGCCTTGAAATACGAGATTTGTGAAGGCATGCATGAATGCACAATAGAAGATATGCATCCACATTTCTATTGTGAAAGTTGCCATCGCACTTTTTGCCTGAAAGAGATTCCTATTCCTTCTATTGAATTGCCAAAAGACTTTCACATGCATTTCGTTAATTACATGGTGAAAGGTATTTGTAAGGATTGTGCAGAACATCATCGTATTCACGGATAATTAAAACGTTAGTAATATGGAAGAAGTTAAACACGTACACGAAGGACATGAGTCTCATGAACATCACGGTCATCATCATCATGATCACGTGAAAGTTTTGTCATCACTCAGTAACATATTTATAATATGTATTGTGCTGAACATCATCTATGTCTTCATTGAGGCATCTGTCGGTTTCTTTGAGAATTCGTTAGGCTTGCTCTCAGACGCTGGGCATAATCTGGGTGATGTGTTCAGTTTGTTGTTGGCTCTAATCGCTTTCCATCTGGCAAAGATTAGCAATAATAAGCGCTTTACCTATGGGTATAAGAAGAGTACGATTTTAATCTCTTTGTTGAATGCGATTATCCTATTGGTCGCTGTAGGAGCAATCGTAGTTGAAAGTGTAAATAAGTTACGTAATCCTGTTGCTATAGATGGTAGCGTAATTAGTTGGACGGCTGGAGCTGGAATTATCGTGAATGGTTTGACTACACTTTTGCTGATGAAGAGTCAAAAGCATGATTTGAACGTAAGAGGAGCGTTTCTACATATGGCTGCCGATACATTGGTTTCGGTGGGTGTGGTTATCTCTGGTATTATAATTACGTATACGGGATTCTATCTCATCGACCCGATTATAAGTTTGGTTATTGCTGGAATTATTCTTATCTCAACCATCCACTTGTTGATGGAAAGTCTGCGACTTTCCTTGGATGCTGTGCCTGAAACCATTCGTATCGAAGAGGTTAAGGAATCGTTGGAGGCACAACCTCATGTGTTGAATGTTCATCATTTACATATTTGGGCAATCAGTACGACAGATGTTGCCTTGACAGCACATATCGTAATCGATGATCTGAGTGGAATGGAGGATGTAAAAGATGCTCTGAAATCTTTGTTGGTGGAGAAAGGCATCAATCATTCAACTTTGGAGATGGAATCGCCTGAAGCACATTGTCGAGAATCCTCAATGATTATTAATAAAAAAGAATAGTAAAGGGTACCTTTGTAAGAAACTATATATATATTTAGAAAGCTATTTGAATAAGATTAATGAAGGTAAGCAAGAAAAAAAAGAGTAGTGCAGCAGGGCTCATCATTGTGGTTTTAGCGATTGCTTTATCACAATCAGGTTTGTTTCGTACACATGATAAGCAACAGAACCAAGATGCGAATCAACCTGCAATTGAGATTATTCAGGATGTTCCTGAAGCAGATCAGTCATCGACAATAGCTTATCCTACTGATCAATCTTCAACAACTAATACTGCGTCTTATCGTGTCGACAGGATGGAAATACCGAGGGTTTTTACCTCAGGAGAAGGTCAACGCATTGATTATACGGGACATTCCCTGTATTATAATGAGGATATGCGGACACCTGTTTGGGTGGCATGGGAAATAACTCGTGAGGAAGCCAGCCAAAAGAAAGTGGATCGTGAGGTCGAGTTCACTCCAGATCCAATGATTGACGGCGTCAAGGCTTATTATTACGACTATAATTCATCGGGTTATGACCGTGGTCATATGGCTCCAGCAGGAGATATGAAATGGGATTCTAAAGCAATGGAGGAAGTCTTCTATATGTCGAATATTTGTCCACAAAACCATGAGTTGAACGCAGGCGATTGGAATGACCTAGAGATGAAGACCCGGTATTGGGCTAAAAAATACGGTAAGGTATATGTGGTATGTGGACCGATTTATCGTAATAAACAACCTAAACGAATTGGTTCACATCGGGTTGCTGTACCTGATGCCTTCTTTAAAGCTATTCTTTTTAATAAAGGAAAGAATAACCCCGTTACAGCAGGCTTCCTTTTCGATAATAATAGCAAACATAGGGAACTCAATGATCGTATGGTGACTATAGATGAACTGGAAAAACTGTTGAATATGAATTTCTTCTCGATGATGCCTGATAAAATAGAGAACCAGATAGAAGCAGAGTTACCTAATTTGTTTAACTAAATAGGATTATTTTCATTTTATCGATCCCTCACCTAATCTATTTATAAGGTGAATAGAAGGGTAGAATCTTCGTAGATGCACTCTCTTGTAATAACTTTTGTGAAAACTGTTTTCATCAAAATAAAAAACTGGCTCAGTCGACTATCATTCCGCACAGGAGTGATAGTTCTGCTGACTTGTGTTCCTTTCTATATCCTTTCTTTTGCTCAGATGGCATTGCCTATCAGTGCTGAGGCAAAGGGAATTCTCTGGGTTATTTTATTTGGATTGGCAAAGACATTTCAATATGGTGGCTTGACGATTCTCGGTGTGGAAGGAGTTAAACGGTTAAAAGCATATTTTAAAAAAGATAAAACAACTATAGAATGAGCCCCATAATAATTGGTTTACTGATTCCTTTCCTTGGAACGATGATTGGTTCGGCCTTCGTCTTTATGATGAAGAAGGAAATGTCGGTATTACTTCAGAAGTCTTTATTAGGTTTCGCTTCTGGAGTGATGGTGGCAGCTTCCGTTTGGTCTTTGATCATACCTTCAATTGAGATGTGTGAGGAAATGGGCAAGTGGTCGGTTATGCCTGCCACCATTGGTTTGCTTGCCGGAATGGGATTTCTTCTTCTAATTGATGAGTTAACGCCACACCTCCATATAGGAACAGATCATCCAGAAGGATTACGTGCTCGACTTTCCCGAACAATGATGCTTTCATTGGCTGTAACTATTCATAATTTACCCGAAGGAATGGCAGTAGGAGTTGTACTTGCCGGAGCAATGCAACATGAAGCCAGTATTTCCTTGGCGGCAGCAATTGCTGTTTCGTTAGGTATTGCCATTCAAAATATTCCTGAAGGAGCTATTATCTCAATGCCCATGCGTGCAGCCGGTAATAGTCGATGGAAATCATTTGTTATTGGTTCGTTAAGTGGTGTTGTTGAGCCTTTAGGAGGTATAATTATGATTTTGTTGGCGTCGATGATGATGCCAATTCTTCCTTATATGCTTTCCTTTGCCGCAGGTGCAATGCTTTACGTAGTTGTTGAGGAACTTATTCCTGAAGCATCTGAAGGAGAACACACCAACCTCAGTACCATTGGTTTTGCCATTGGTTTCGTTTTGATGATGGTACTGGATGTTGTGATGGGGTAATGCTTATAGCAAAACAGCAGTTCCGCTGACCGATACCATCAGCATTGAATTACCTTCCCCGATAGTCTCATAGTCGAGGTCGATTCCTACGATAGCGTTAGCGCCCAAAGTCTCTGCCCGCTCAATCATTTCTCTGATAGAAGTGTCTTTTGCCTGCCGCAGAACTCGTTCGTAGCTAGCACTTCTGCCGCCTACCACGTCCCGGATAGCAGCTTTGAAGTCTTTAATAATGTTTGCACCAATAATGGTTTCTCCGGTTACAATTCCCTTATACTCCTTAATAGAATGACCTTCGATGGTCGGTGTCGTACTTAGTAACATAATCTTCTGTTTAAAAATCTTATAACAAAGATAAAGTTATGAAATGGGTTATCCAAACAAAAGTATACTACAATTCTTTTTCTTTTCTTTTTTCTTTCTTTTGTTTGTTAAAAGCAGTTTTTTTGCGACATTTGTACAAATGTGTTAGAGTCAAAGATTTTATTAATAAGATAAAAAAAGATGGAAACAAAGAATTTTATTGTTACTATTAATCGTGAGTTTGGGTCTGGTGGTCGTGAGATTGGTTTTAAATTAGGAGAGTTGCTCAACGTAAAGGTATACGATAAGGCAATTCTTGAAAGCATCGATGAGAAATTTCATATTACTGATCAACAAGCTGAGGAAATCAAGTCGAAAAAGTTTACGTGGTGGGATGAGATTTGTGATTTGTATAATCGCATTTATCCTTTCCCTGGTGAGTTTGTCGTTGGTCATGACGAGACACAGACTGCTACTTCTCATGATTTGTACTATGCCGAGGCTAAATTACTTCGTGAACTTTCAGAACAGGAATCTTGTGTAATAATTGGTCGTACCGGTTTCCACATCTTTAAAGATAATCCTTGTGCTTTCAAGATTATGATTATTGCTAATGAGCAATATAGAGTAGGACGTATTATGGAACGTTTCAATCTGGATGAGGAAGAAGCAAAGAAGCGTATGGTAAAGGCTGATGATGCCCGTGAGAATTTCACAAAAACTTTCTCCAATAGAAGTAGATATGATGCCCGTAACTATGATTTAGTACTGAATGTTGCCAATTATTCAACGGATGATATCGCAGCGTTCATTGCAGAGTGTGTTCGTAGGAAGTTCCAATTATAAAATCTTTTTCACCATGAAAACTAAGACAATATTTTTCATCTTATGTCTGTTGATTGTCGGAACAGCAAGTGCACAGTTCCGTCGTAATCCAACTCCGAATGATACATTACACTCAGTTACCGTTAATCCGGACAATAGTGTGATTTTCCGCTTGTACGCACCTGATGCTAAAACTGTTGGAATAGGTGGTGATATCGTTCCTTTTGGTAAACCAGTAGTTTTTACAAAGCATGATAATGGCGTATGGGAGGCAAAGGTAGAGAACAAGTTGGTCGGAGCGTTCCGTTATAATTTCGTGGTTGATGGAGTGGCTGTTGATGACCCTAAAACTTTGTATGCCGGAAGCTTGAAACCTGTCCTTGATGTTGACCCTGCAGGCGATGCTTTTTGGCAGATGAAGGATGTTCCTCATGGAGCAACTGCTGAAATTTACTATAAATCGAAGACATTTAACAAGACTCGTAGAGCTCATGTATGGACACCTGCAGGTTATGAGAAGGGTACAGAGAAACTTCCTGTCCTTTATCTGATCCATGGTGGAGGTGATAATGATTATGCGTGGCCGAATGTAGGTCGTGCCAATTTCATTATGGACAACCTGTTGGCTGAAGGAAAGATTGTTCCGATGATTGTGGTGATGCCTGATGGAAGTGTAGATACCGAAAAATTTACGGATGACTTGATGAATGATTTGATTCCTTATATCGAAAATAACTACCGTGTGAAGGCTGATGCACAGCATCGTGCTTTGTCAGGACTGTCGATGGGTGGTCTGGAAACTTTGGATGTTTCATTGAAACATTACAAGAGTTTCGCATATGTCTTCCCACTCTCTACAGGATGGTTCGAAGGTTCTAATTTATTTGAAAAATGGGGACCGTACATGAAGGAGCATGCTGCTGAGATGAATAAAGCATTCAAGGTTTATAAGTTTTATATGGGTGGTGAAGAAGATATCGCCTATAAGAACTGCATTGCGACACGTGCTGCATTCGACAGGGCAGGAGTAAAACACGAATACAGTCAGATGCCTGGTGGCCATACCTGGTATGTTTGGCGGTATAATCTGCGTGACTTAGCTCCGTTGTGCTTCAGATAAAAATGATTTTATATAAAAGAAGAGCCCCTCATCAAAAGTAATGATGAGGGGCTCTTCTTTATTTATCTTATTCTACCGTTCTCAAATCTTTGTCGACCAATATGCAGTCTTGCATCTTTAAGTCGAAGTCCAAGGCTTGCTTGGCCTTAAAACGGAGGATGATTAATTCTTCGTCGCCTTCCAGGGCTGGTTTGAATCCTATGTTTACGTAAGTAGGAAAGAGTTCTTTGGTCCCATTACTGTGCAAACGGTCGTTGGTCAGATTCTCCATTTCCTTCGTTCCCTTAGCTTCAGTGCCGATATACTCATATTTATGGGCATCATATGGGATGGCAAAGCTAAATGCGTTGACTGATTTCATCTCAAAACCTTTTACAACAACTTCGATGGTCTCATCTTTAGCATATCGTTTCTTTGAGGTGCTCATCTCCAGCTTCCCTTGGACAGGTTCAATCTTCGCATGTGAGATGCCATCTTCTAAATAAATACCTACCGAAGAGATGTCGTATGCGTCAATCAGTCCGTTACGGTTGATGTCGGCTCTGCTGATATAACCTTCGTAATCCTTATCTCCTTTTCGCAGACCGTTATAGTTCATATATCCCATCAAGTCGTTTGAGTCAATCTTATTGTCGTGATTGATATCACCCGGAATAGCACTTTCCGTTCCCGGTTTCTTGAACACATAAAGCTCTCTTCCAGAGCCGAAATCTCGAACAGCCTCGGTGATATGCATCTTAATGTATCTTGCTTCAGGCTGATTCTGGAAGATAAATTCCTTTGTCTCGTTATCTTTTTTCCATTCGAACGAACCAACTTCTGTCCAATTCTTCTTGTCCATACTATAGGAAATGCTTCCTTTCAAGATTGTTCCTGCACCGGCATTCGTTCGTGGAAGATATTGGAACTTATCAATCGTATTATAAGAGTTCAAATCCATGATCATATCGAAAGGAACAGCCTTGGAAGAATAATCTGTGTGCCAGAGGTCGCCTCCTTCATTGAAATCGAACAAATGTCCGATCTCCATTCCTTCCATTTCTTTTGCTGAGATCTCACCTTTGATATTCTTGATGGCGAATTCTAGAGGGTTCACTTTTGTCTTTGCGGTGAAAGTGTTCCACTCGGAATGTCCGTCTTTGTTCACTGCACGCAGTTTAAACTGATAAGTGGTCTCTGGTTGTAAATCATCAAACTTCAGGAAGTTGTTGCGGATGGTCGTATAGTTCATTCCTTGGAACTCGATTTCATAATAATCGGCATTCGGAATCTTGTCCCAAGAAGGTGTTAGGCTGTATGCATCAGTGTTTTCTTCTGTTACAGTACCTGTAGGTACGTTGAGCGAACCAGTTTGTCTCAATAACTTATTCTCTCGTTCGAATTTATAGCCTTTTACGACGACTTTCAGCCCCGACTCAATCACATCTGTCTTTTGGATTTTCACGTAAACCTGCGGATTCATCGTGATAGGAACTTTTGCGAATTCACTCCCCGGGGTAGAGTAGCGGTTAAAATCGGGCTTCGGATCAAACATAAACACATTATCATTCTGATAATATCCTTTACCGGTAGTCACTTCTGTCAACTTCACTTTCTTTCCATCGATATATAGAAGCACGTTCTTTGGCTTCTCAGATACGTTAATGACGAACTCCGTTGTTTTGTTTCGTTCGTATCCTGGATAAGTAGATTGAGTAGGATGAATGGTAATGATGGCATCATCGCCCTTTATTTCTGATTCGACAGTGTAGGTTGCGGCAACGTTATTCCGGTATTCTTCCGTTACGCCGTCATCATCGTACACGTTCATTTTACTATAAGGGCCTGGATACACTTCAATTATGCGTTCCGACTCGACAACCTCAGACACGTGATTGTTTACGCGATTCATCGGTAGGATTGCTCCACGACGAACAAACAGCGGTAGTTTCCAAAGAGGTGCGTCAAAGTTGTTGATGATACAACCGCCTTGATACAAATCGCCAGAGAATGAGTCAATCCATTCACCTTCTGGCAGATAAATGCCGTCCCGGATGTCATTACCTTGTTCATCGGCTTGTGTGTTCTGATAAATCGGAGCTACCAGGAAGTCTTTTCCATAGAGATACTCATATCTTGTGGCTGAGCCATAGGTATATTCGTTTGGATAATCCAAGAAAAGAGCACGGATTAGAGGTTTCCCTGTCATAGCTTCATATGCATACGTATAGGTATAAGGGAGGAATTCCGACTTAATCTTGAGATACATGCGGTTAATCGACGTAGCCGGCTCTCCCAAAGCATGCGGATATTTTTCATTACTTCCCCAACCATCCATATTCAACTGCATAGGTGTGAATGATTTCCATTGAAATTCGCGTACGTTTACAGGAACATTTTTTCCGCCGAAGATTCCATCCGTATCGGAAGTAATGTTTGGCTGACCACTTAATCCGGCACCGATATATGTCGGGATGTGGAAACGGATATATTCCCACTCACCGCCGGTCTGATCACCGCTCCAAACGCCAGCATAACGTTGTGTACCTGCCCAACCGTCTACGGTTATGATGAACGGTCGTGCGTTATTCGCATAATAAGGCATGAGCTCAGCTACATCTGTAATGCCGTTAAGACCGAAGGAATAACCATCGCCGACCCATGCGACATCAGTTTTCAGTACGCGAACACCGGCATCTCGAATCTCTTTTACGATGTCTCGCTGCAACAATGCGCTGACTCCTGCTTTAGGATGTAAGTCGGATTGAGTCCAAAGTCCAATTTCAACACCATTCTTGTGGGCATAATCGCCTAATTCTTTCAAGTTTTGAATGTTTCCGTCCAATGTCTCGGCTTGCCCATAGCCAGCTCCATATCCATCGTTCGGAAGAATCCATCCAAGAGGCATGTCATGTTGTTTGTATCGGTCGATGACGGCACGAGCAGAGAACTGATAATTGTCTTTTTCACCGTTCAACGACTCCTTGATGCCCCCATTATCCTTCTGACTTTCTTTGTATCTTTTTCCATCTTCAAATAAAATACCATTCTCGTCTTCTTTCCAATAATCACGATTATAAGCATTCAGATGGCCTTCGTAGAAAGCAAACTTTGGCAAAAGTACTGGATTTCCTGTCAATTGATAGTAATCTTTCAAGAGTGCACATTCTGTGGTGTCATCAATCATGAAAAAGACATCCAAATAATCGCTTTCGTGCGTGAGGATAACCGTATTTGGATCGGTAGCTCCGAAATCATATTTCCCTTTCTTGAACGTATTGGCCATGAAACCGTATCCGTTGGTTGTCCAGTAGAAAGGAGTAGGGGAAGATACGCCACCATCGGTCCAACTATTCTCGTTGACGATGTTGATAATCTTTCCTTTGTGTGAGAAACGTCCGTTCTGCACGCCACCACCATAGAAATATTCTGTAGGATTCGCTTTCAGGGAAAGTGTGTAATCTCCGTCTTTACCGAACTGAACGGGAGCTTTTTGTTCAACGCTAAAGTTTGCCATGGCATGTTTTGCTTTGAACAAACCACTTTTCTTGTCGAACGACAGTTCAACACCTTTTGTCTTAACGACAAAGCGGTCAGATTCTTCCTGAATGCTCATATCTTCCACTGCCCGTCTCGGATTTTGAACAAGGATATGAGCTTCCGGTTTTGCTTCTGGCTCACGAAGGATGCCACCGTTCGGGTCGAGGAACAAACGGAAGATATAATTACCGTAAAAGTCGACTATCATGTGCTGTCCATTCTCAAAAATCACATCTGCTGCGGTAGGATTCAGTCGTGTAACCTTTTTTATAGGTATAGTTGACGCTGGTGTTGCTGCGTTTGCTGAGAGGCTTATACCTGTCAGCAAGATGAATGCGACAAATAGTTGCGTTATTGTAGCGTGGAGATTGATTGTTCTCATATGATTTCTTGGTTTAAGATTATTTATCATCAATGTTTCATGCGTTGTTGCAAAGATAATGAAACGATCAAGAAAGAATTGTTTTACAATTTGGTTTTTAGATTCTTTATGCCCTTGGAAAGATTATTGCATTAATCAAACAAACTAATCTTGTCACCAATGTGACAAAGGCTTTCCACTAATGTGACAAAGGCTTTCCACTAATGTGACAAAAGCTTTCCACTAATGTGACAAGCCTAAATTTCAATCATTCTTCCTTCAAGAATTCTATCATTTCATTTTTCACGCTGAAATCTTCGCGGATGAAATCATCGATTCGCCATTCATTTTTCTCCTTTACCAGGATCAGTTGATTAGCGCTATCCGTTCCAAAGTCGTTGATAACGATATTTGCCTTAGCATGTTTATTATCCAGAATTTCGATGGATTCGATGCGCATAGTCGGTTTATCTGCGTCTTGTGCATTGGTCCACACATCGTAATCCAAACAAATATATCCCGAATTGGCTTCCTCCTCTGCAGTTTGGTTCCACAAATTCTTAAACTCTTCTGTGCAATAGAGGGCGATAAGGTCTTTTTCTGGTACTTCTTCATCCTCATCTGGAATGATATTTGTCAAAGCATCGGCATAGATAGCTGTCAGACGATTGGTAATCTCCTGTTTAATGTCATTAGAGGATTTGCATCCCATTGTAAAGAAAGAAAGGATGGCAGTGATTAAGAGTATAATTCTTGTTCTCATATTAATAGATTGTTATTGGTTTTTAAGTAGTTTAAAGCGTATACGAAGGATTCCGTTCTCGTAGCTATGACTGATGATCTTGAACGTACCGATTTCGGAAGTATTCTCTACATGTTGACCGATACAAAGACATTCATCGAAGTCGCCCACTCGTACAACACGGACTGTTTCTGAAGCATTTTCGGGAAGTCGTTCCATTTCGAACCGTCCAACGGCTTCTTCTTGTGTGATAAACTCCATGGTTACAGGAAGATTCCGTTGGATTACTTCGTTTACGTAATCTTCGATTTGCTGGATTTGAGCATCCGTTGGACATTCCTTCAAGGCAAAGTCCATTTTGCTTTTCTTTTTCTCGATATGAGCCTCGACAGAGCGTCCACAATCGAACAAATTGATCATCGTTCTGTTTACGATATGTTCTGTTGTGTGCATTGGACGAAATTCTTCCTTATGATGCTCGTTTAAAATGGGTTGTTCCATAAAAATTTTGTTGTCATCGTTACGTTATCGTTCTCGTTTTATCCAAGTCTTGCTTCTCTGAGAGGTCGTTCCCAAAAGATTTTCCCATTGATGGACGCAGCCAATTGGTCGGCTTCTTGACGAAAAGTTTCCAGTAAAGCTGTTTCCTTTTTCTTTGACCGACGACCGGGAGCAGAATAGACTTCCTTGCTGACGTATGCATCGTAAGATACGGCAAAATCATCGGGCTCATCATGTGGGAAGAAGGACACTGCCACTTCGTATTTGATAGATTTGTTTTCGGAATCCGAAATTAATCGGACTAATGCGGCATGCCGGTCTCGACCGTTGAAGCAACATTCAGCTTCGAAGTATTGTTCGTATACGTTAATAGTAGCCATAATAGACGGATTATAAACAAACAAAGGGCTCATTAAAAGCCCTTCATTTGTTATGTTAGTAATGCAACTTTAAAAAGCAGCAATCAGTTCTTCATTTGAGTAAGCGTCAGCACCGTAGCAAGTCTTGAGATATGCCAAACCAGCTTTGTAGTCTTCCTCAGTGAAAGAATCTGTAGCTTCTTTTGCAACAACAACATCATATCCTAAGCAGAAAGCATCAGCCGATGTGTGACGAACACACATATGTGCATGCAAACCAGTCATAACAACGGTCTTTACCCCCAATTCTTTCAAAAGGATATCCAAATCAGTCTGGAAGAAACCACTATAACGACGTTTTGGAACTACAAAGTCCTTGTCACAGAGCTTAAGTTCAGGAATAACTTCAGCACCTTTCGTTCCAGCAATGGCGTGGTCTCCCCAAATGATAAGTTCACGGTCAATGCCAGGAAGGTGAGCGTCATTACAGAAGATGACAGGAACACCAGCTGCACGAGCAGCGTCCAATAATTGAGCTGTAGCAGGGACAATTGCTCTACCACGATCACAACCAAGTGCACCAGTTACAAAGTCATTGAGCATGTCAACAACAAGGATTGCAGGTTTTTCTAATTTTTTCATTTCTTTTTCTTTTAATAAAACGTTTGTCTATCAAAATTGACGGCGTAAAAATACGCTTTATTCAGTATTTATGGAACAATTGTCTTCTTTTTTATATTTTTTTAATGATGAGTGCCTTTTTTCACCTTTTCAATGTTCGCAAATAGATTTTTTGTTCATCTGTAATGCGAAAACTTTCAACAGCTTTTTGAATTGTTTTACGATGTGTCCAAGCGTCAAGTTCCTTGTTTTCCAGATATGGAATCGTAGCATCATATTGTTTTGCCAATGCTGTCGCAAAATACCATGCAATCATCATGCGAATATAGAACTCTTCACTTCGGATGGTGGCAACCCATTCCAGATATTTCGGTTCAAACGCATCGTCTAAGTAATAACGCATAAGCATGCCAATAGCAAAACGTACCGTATAAGGATGTGATGAGTCTAGCCATCTTCGGATATTGTCTAATAATTCGGTGGTATGCTTTTTCAGTACGGTAGGTGATAGTTGATCGCACGTCGCCCAATTGTCGATATACGGAAGGAAACGTTCCAACTCGGTCATACACAGCTCGTAATTTCTCATCCCGGCAACGATGAATGCATGAAGTTGGTTCTCTTCGAAGAATGAATGTGGTAAGGTGTGCAGGAATTCACCTATATTCTCTTCTTTAGCAAGTTGTTTTGCCAACGAACGGAGTAAGGGAGTCCGTACGCCAATAACAGTTTCAGGAGAGATGGTGGGTATCAGTTTACGTTGAAAAACTGCATATGCCTCATCTTTTTGAGCAAATAGTTGGTCTTGAATGGGAGTTGCAAGCATAGATTCCTATTTTATTTCATTACAAAGATAGGGAAAGCCGTCAAAGTAGTAAAGATATAAATGTTTTTTTAGGCGTTCAATAAATATTTATGCTATCTTTGCTCTACAAGTAAAACATTTAATTCAGAACTATATGAAAAGAATAGGTATCATTGCGTTGTTTTGCGGAGTCTGTGCAGTGGCATCAGCCCAAAACACACCTGCTGAGTCGTATCCGTTCCGTGATTCAAACCTTCCCGTGGAGGTGCGTGTAAAGGATTTGATATCCAGATTAACGTTGCAGGAAAAAGTAGAGATGATGAAACATGAGTCGAAAGCTGTTCCTCGTTTGGGTATTCCCGCTTATAACTGGTGGAACGAGGCTTTGCACGGAGTGGCTCGTACGCAAGAAAAGGTGACTTCGTTTCCACAAGCCATTGGTATGGCGGCGACATTTGATACAGAAGCCTTACAAAAGATGGGTGACATCACTTCTACAGAGGGTAGAGCCTTGTTTAATGAGGCACTGAAAGAAGGAAAAGATTTCCGGCAATACTACGGTCTGACTTATTGGACACCGAATATTAATATTTTCCGTGACCCACGTTGGGGTAGAGGTCAGGAAACTTATGGCGAAGATCCTTATCTGACAGCAAAAATGGGTGCAGCCATTGTTCGTGGACTTGAAGGAGATGATCCATTCTACCTAAAAGCTGTTGCTTGTGCTAAGCATTATGCTGTACATAGCGGTCCAGAGAGTACACGTCACGTGTATGATGCACGTCCTTCATACTTTGATCTTTGGGATACATACTTGCCAGCATTCCGAGAGTTGATTACAAAGGCACATGTTCACGGAGTGATGTGTGCTTATAATCGTTATAACGGTGCTCCTTGCTGTGGAAGTGATCCTTTAATGGTGGATATTCTTCGTAATCAATGGCAATTCAACGGATATGTAACCTCCGATTGTTGGGCAGTTACAGATTTCGCCAATCATCATCGTACTCATGCCAATAATACTGAAGCAGTGAGCGACGCTTTGCTTGCTGGTACCGACCTGGAGTGCGGAAATCTCTATCAGCTATTGTATGAAGGCGTTCAGAAAGGACTGGTTACGGAACGTGAAATCAATGTTTCGTTGACACGATTGTTTACCATCCTCTTTAAAATTGGTATGTTCGATCCTCAGGATAAAGTTCCTTATTCATCTATTGGCCGGGAAGTCTTGGAGTGTGACGCTCATAAGCAACATGCATTAAAGATGGCTCGTGAATCTATGGTGTTACTGAAGAACAATAAGAACATTCTTCCATTAAATCCTTCAAAGATCAAACGTATTGCTTTGATTGGTCCGAACGCGGATGACGGTATGACTTTGCTGGGCAACTATTTTGGAATGCCATCAGAGGTTATTACTCCTTATAAGAGTCTGCAAAAGCGTTTTGGAAATAAAGTTAAGATTGATTATTTCAAGGGCACCGATGTGGTGACTCCGTTGAAAGATGGTCCATCATTCGCTCAAATTGCTTCTCAGGCAGGAAAAGCTGATGTAATCATCTTCGTTGGCGGTATAAATTCTCATTATGAGGGTGAGGAAGGTGATGCTAATCAAGTGTTTGATGGATTTTATCGTGGTGATCGAACCAGTATTAAGTTGCCATCCGTACAAACGGAGTTACTGAAAGTGTTGAAAAGAACAGGTAAACCTCTCATCTTAGTGAATATGTCGGGTTCTGTGATGAGTTTTGAATGGGAGAGCCAGAATTTAGACGCTATCCTTCAGGCATGGTATGGTGGACAAGCCGGTGGAGACGCCATTATGGATGTTATTTTCGGTGATTATAATCCAGGTGGACGTATGCCATTGTCTACTTATATGAGTGATAAGGATCTGCCTCCGTTCGAGGATTATACAATGTACAACCGTACATACCGATATTTCAAGGGTGATGTGCGTTATCCGTTCGGTTTTGGATTAAGTTATACGACTTTTGCTTATTCTGACTTGACGTTCAAATCAGCAGTTCAGACAGGACAGAATGTAGAAGTTTCATTTAAGGTGAAGAATACAGGTAAGAAAGATGGTGACGAGGTGGCTCAGTTGTACATTACTCATCCACAGGATATGAATAATCGAATTCCTCTTTGTTCGTTGTAGGGGTTTATACGCATTCATCTGCGAGCTGGTGATGTGCAGACCGTTATCTTCATTTTGACGCATGCGGAATTGGCTTTGACAGAACAGAGCGGAGACTTGATGGAAAAGAAAGGTACGATGGAAATCTTTGTAGGCGGTGGGCAACCGAAGTATGCAAAGGGCGTTTCCTCAACATTAAGCGTATCGGGTGAACCTTATCAAGTATTCTAAATAACATTAATATGAAAAAACAACTTTTATTTCTGATGTCATTTTTGACATTGGTGTTGAGCGGTTGCGCTCAAGATCCTAAACCTATCGAGTTTGTGCGTGAATTGCCACAACAAGCATTCCCTGAAACGATTGCTGCTGGTAATTATAGTGGTATAACGCATATAAAAGGGAACCAGTATGCTATCGCAAATGATAAAAGTCCACAATCAGGTTTCTACTTTTTCTATATCGATATTGATAGTATTAGTGGGGAAATTACCAATGTTCGGATGGATTCCTTGTTGACTAACGGACAGCCTAACCGTGATGAGGAGGCAATTGCGTACGTTCCTTCATCAAACACGTTATTTGTGGCAGGAGAATATGATCACCGGATTGTAGAATATAACTTGGACGGTTCGCTGACAGGGCGGGAACTAAACATTCCTGAGATTTACAAGTCGGCACGAAAGAATTTGAGTTTTGAAGCGTTGGCATATAATGCAAAAACGAAGACATTCTGGACCTGTTCAGAGGGACCTTTACCTTGTGATGGGGAAATAGCAACTTCATCGAACCTAGTTCAGAATAAGATTCGTATTCAAAGTTTCAACAAAGATTTGCAACCCGATAAGCAATATGCCTATCTGATGGATGTACCTGTCGCTCGTGATACGGTAACGACTAATTCCCAGACAGGCTTGAGCTCGATAATTGCTTTGGATGATGGCCGTTTGTTAGTCTTAGAACGTGAACTCTTTTTCGTAAAGGAGTACTTTGGAAGTTATTTTAACGAAAAAATCTTCGTTGTGAACCCTAAGAAAGGCAAACCAATCACATCCGAAACTCAATTATCCGATGTTTCTCCTTATTTAGAGAAAGAACTCCTCTTTGAATGGCGAACAGATGTCAGTGTTTTATCGTATGAACTGGCAAATTACGAAGCAATGTGCCTTGGACCACGATTAGCGAATGGCGATCAGACCATTTTGATGGTTTGTGATTCGCAGAACCAATATCTTGGACTGTTGAAAGATTGGTTTAAGGTGTTGATTGTTCGTGGAATATGATATCGATACAATGATTTAATAAAGGAAGACGGGGCAGTCATTTGACTGCCCCGTCTCATTTTGGTTACAAAACAAACAATTATTTAATTTCAATCATACGGGTTGTCTTAACCTTCTCTTCCGGAGTTAGTTTCGGAAGGACAATGTTCAGAACTCCATGTTCTACGGAAGCGTTGATCTTGTCTTTGTTGACATTATCTGGTAAGAGCAGTGTCTGTTGGAACTTAGCGTATGAGAATTCACAGCGCAAGTAACGACCATGATGCTTCTTATCCTCTTCCTTGTTCTCTTGTTTCTTTTCCATCGAGATAACCAAATTGTTATCCTCATCCAAATGGATGTTGAAATCATCCTTTGTCATACCAGGAGCGGCAATCTCAACCTTGTAATCGTTCTCATTTTCAATAACGTTCATGGCTGGAGCCGTAGCTTTTGATCTTACCATCCAATTGTTATCAAAGAAATCATCAAAGAATGTTGGTAACCAATTCTCATTAAATCTTCTACTAGGTGTCATCATAATTTTATCCTCCTGTTTTAAAGCATTATCTATTTATTACTTTTTTAATTTCAATTCGCACTAACTATAGTGCAAACGGCATACCACTCTCAAAAAGTAAGTTTTATAAGATAAAAAGGAGAAGAGCTGTCTTTCTTTGTGACAGAATGTAAGTTTTTACTGACGAATTGGCTGAAAAATATGAATTGTTTATTATTGGAACTGGATATTCTCGCCTTCGATCTTGAAATTTAAGAGTTCATATTTGTCTGATGTCTGTACATCGTAAGGAATCTCCGCATCAACGTGCATGTTTCGAATGACAATATTGTTGCATCGAGAAAGAGGCATGTCATCTCGTTTCTCGGGCTTGAAGAATTGAGTCCACGGATGGATATAAAGCAATCGAGTACATTTACCTTTTATATTCTCTACCAATATATATTCATAATGTTGTGGTGTATCAGGACGCATTTTTAACCAAAGTATCCTATCAGATCTTTCTGTGTAACAGTTACGTAGAATAACATTTCTGTCGTGTAAGGATTCTGAGCCCAATGTAAGGCAGCCATGAACACGCCCGTACCGACAATTCTGTATGATAATACGTTCGCAGTTGCCATTGGTCTCGTCTTTATCGGCCCAAGTCCCTTTACCGCCTTTCAAAACCACGGCATCATCATTCACATGCATGAAGCAACCATTTACTAATACATCAGTACAAGCATCAATATCAATAGCATCGGATGAAGGAGCGCCTCTGGATGGATCAGGTTCCCAGATTCCTTCCGTCGGGGCATAGATATAGCAGTCGAGAAAACGTACATGATCACTTTTATAGATATGATTTGTCAAAAAAGGAGAGTTAATGAGATGGACATCCTGGACAGTTACATTCCTGGAATTAGAAATATATGTCAGACGAGGCCGTTGAGCATCCTTGTTCGTACATTGAGGGTTCCATTTCCTACGAATCCAGAACTCTTGCCAATAATGTAATCCATTACCGTCAATGGTTCCTTTCCCGGAAATTGTGAAACCATCCACCTTGTCAGCGTTTACCAGCGCGGCAAAATAGTTGCAAGTCTCACCTTCGATACGGGTTAACACAATAGGGAAGTCGGATATACGGTCTGAACCCTTCAGTTTGCCTATTACATGTAAGTGAGTTCCTTGTTTAAAGAAGAGGGAACCCGATAAAAAAGTACCATTAGGAACGATGATTACGCCACCACCTTTTTCGGCAGCCAAATCAATGACATGTTGGATAGCTTTCGTCTGTACGATGTTCGAATCATTTTGAACGCCGTAGTCAGTAATGACATACGACTTTCCCAAAGCACTGACATCTACTTTCTCAGTATTGTTGAACCAAGTATCTATAGGTGTGCCATCAGGCCACACTTCTTTCATATGATTTCGTGTTTGGGCGGATCCCAAAGTAACAAATAGTAGAGACAGATAAAGAATTATTTTTCTCATAGTATAAATCTGAATGACAAGTCAATTTCTATTTCGGTAGCTTTATCAAACAAAGATAGTATATTTTCTTTATCTGATAAGGATAATTGGGGAAAGAACAATACTTCAAATTAAAATTTTATATTATGAAATAATGTAGTAAAAATGATTTCATACAATATCAGGTTGAGTTTATACATAAGGCATATTCTCTCTAATCATTTCTTTGAATAATATCTAAATTTGGGCATATCAAAAAGAAAAAAATGAAAAGAGTATTATTAATAATTCAGCTTATTTTGATCCTTATTTTGGAAGGATGCAGTTTAATCCCCTCTCCAGATAAAGTCAATGGTATTTATTATTGGAGAACGACGTATGACCCTTCAACAGAAGAAAAATGGTTCTTGAATGAACATGAAATTCGTCGAATGTATATCCGCTTTTTTGACGTGGTGATTGATGATAAAAAGAATATTGTCCCCAATGCAACCATCCAATTCAATCAAAATCCGTCAAATGAGTTGGAATATGTTCCGACGGTGTTTATTACGAATGAAGCCATGTTGGCGATGAAAGGGAAAGAAGGGGATTATGCTCATCTAATTACAAAACGTGTTCATGCGATGATGATGAAAAACAAAATAGAGAAGGTCCATGAAGTCCAATTAGACTGTGATTGGACGACAACTTCACAGAATGCTTTCTTTATATTATGTGATAGTATCAAGAATATATTGCATCCTAAGGGTTTCCAATTAAGTTCGACTATACGTCTGCATCAATTGCGACAAGAAAAACCACCGGTAGACAAAGGAGTCTTAATGGTTTATAACACAGGAGCTATCAAGAATCCGTCTACTTATAATTCTATTCTTGATATCAGTGATGTGAAACATTATTTGAAAGGGATAAAAACGCAGATTCCAATGGACTTTGCCTTTCCTGTTTTTTCATGGAGTATATGGTTTCAGGATGATAACTTTGTGGCGATAATCCGGCATACAGATTTATCAAATTCTGATTTATATGAAGACTTGGGAAACAACAGATATAGGGTCCTTAAAAGTCATAATTTAGAAGGACATTATATATACGAAGGAGATATATTCCGGCTGGAGCGTCCGAGATATAGTGACATCATGAAGGTAAAAGAAGTTGTTGAGAAAGCTTTTCATACAGATGGAAGACAGCATTCAGTTATATTATATCATTTAGATAATTCCAATCTTTCAAAATACTCATCCAATGAAATCGAAAACCTATATCATAGTAGCCATTAGTCTTCTAATGTTAGTGCTTGGTGAGAGTCGTCTTTGGGCATGTGCCTATAATTCATATGAACCATCAGAATATGATTTTTATCGTATTTATTTTCCGGGAAGGAATACACTTTCAAATAAACAACAGAACTGTATGTTATGGAAGGAACTGACTTCTATGAATATTCCGGAAAGCGATATTATGCAAGTTGTTTACGAATGGGATGTAAAGACCTTTAATGCTTTATTAAAAACACAAGGATTGACCACTAATGTCTTTGCTCATTGGTTGCTGGAAACTCAAAATAAAGATGCGCTCGAGCTACTTAGGCTGGCCAAACAATGTGAGATGATTCGTGCCTATAGCAATTCTCCTTGGTATTATGCCTATGATGGAGATGATGTTCAAACAACTTTGCGAGAAATAGCAGATAATGCGTTAAAATATGAAAGCGGACGTCTGTTAGATCGATACATGCTGCAGGCCGTTCGTGCCTTGTTCACATTAAAAGAGTATGATAAGTGCATTCAAATTTGGAACAACAAAAAAGTTTTTTTGCCTGATGGATTGATTAAATCAATGACAGAGTCGTATGTTGCCGGTTCTTACTATCATATAGGAAACGAACAAAAGGCTTTGGAACTCTATGCCGAGTGTGGCGATTACTATCATTTTTATTTTAAATACATGAAAGATAAGAATGCATGGATAGAAGGAATTCGTAACTCAGTGAAACAGTTCCCAGATGTCCTTTGGTATGACGAGGTGTTACAGCGAGAGGTCCTAAATATTGATCGTTATTATGACTATGACATCATTGGTGACGAGCAAATGAATGAAAACAGAAAAGACTGTATGGAAAAATATAGTGAACTCTTTGGATTAGCTCAAGAAATCTTGAAATATAAGAATAATCCTCACGCAGACATATGGTATTACACAGGTGCATATATGGCAGAGAAACTTGGTAATATGAATACTTCTTTGGATTATATTCAGAAAGCAGAACATATATGTAAGGATGATTCTCTTAGTGCGTCAATACATGTTTTCAAAACATATTTATTAGCCCAAATGATGCCTGTAAATGCGCAATACGATCAATGGTTGTACCAGACACTTTCATGGTATGAGAGACAAATCAAAAACAACATGACTGATGATGTGCTTAACTATTGTCTGGAATGGGATAATTTGGGTGGTCATGAGTATACTAATTCAGCTTTCTCGTACATGAATGGGTGCTATAGCTTTTACTATTGGAATGATATGTTGCGGAAGTTGTTAATAAGTGTAGTGGCTCCGAAATATCTGGATGCTGGAAGAGGAGAACGAGCCATCCAATTAGTAAATATGGCAGATAACATGCTGATTAAGGTTGTTGAGAACAGTGGCAGACAGGCTGATTATTCCATGGAAGCATATCGTTCGAATACAAAACAATTCAATCATTTCGATTATTGTAATCATCTCTTTGCTTTATTAGATACTATCCCAATATCTGCAATCATCAATTATACGAATAAAGTCGTGCATCCTCAAAATCTAACGGATCAATTAATTAATAGATATAGTTATACCGACTTGAATTATTTTAACGAGATTATAGGAACAAGATATTTACGATCTTTAAAATATCATCAAGCTGTAGTTTATTTGGAGAAGGTCCCTTCTTCTTTCCAATACAGGCTTAACACCTGTAAGGATGGATATCTTGTCAGAAACCCTTTTGAGCAGGAGCATAAAATGAGCGATAACTCCGACTACAAATTGAAATTTGCGAAAGAGATGGCAATGCTTGAAGAAGGAATTAAACTTACAAAAGACCCGAATCGAAAGGCACAGCAAATGATTCGTTTTGCTTTAGGAATACGGAATTCTTTTGATAAATGTTGGGCGCTGAGTTACTATGGAAAGTCGATGTATTGGGTTGAAGTGGATGGCGATTATACTCAAAAAAGTGGGATTTATGATGAGAGTGTTGAGGAACGATATCAACAGCTTACCCAACAAGCTCTTTCTTTGTTCACAGACAATGAGGCGGCGGCAAAAGCTTATTGGCTTTTAGGATACTACAAAAAAGTGGTACGCGACTATCCTGATACGGAAATGGCAGACTTTGCCATCAATCATTGTGACCGTTTGGCAGATTATGTTGGGAAAAAGAAATAACTTTTCTTGCTAATATAGGGATGGTTAGTTATATTTGAAACTCAATTCAAAATACATTTTTTATGACAAACTTATCCTTTAAAAGTTTTATCGGTGTTATTGTGATGATGACGCTCGTGTTGTCCTCCTGTTGCAAACAGAAGGATGCTACTATGCCTGCGAATAAAAAAGAAGTGATGGACAGATTTGTCGCTGGTACACTGCCTGCATCGTATGCTCCGGCAGCTTTCTTCGCTCATTTCAGGTCTGATCAAAAAGAAGGGGAAGCGGCTGTACAGGCTCACTTGAATTTCTTCCTGGAGTCGAACCAAGATATCTTGAAAGTTCAGTTTGAACAATCTGCTCCTCGAATCGCATCTCTGGATTCGGATGAGGAATGGATGCCAGAGGACTTTTATCGGCCGACTCTTGAGATAATCAAACGTATTAACGAGATTGCTGGCTCAGATGTTTATGTCCTTCCGACAATTTATAGCGCTTTCCAAGTAGCCCGTCAGTCGCTTGGCGAGGCTCGTATCATTGAAGCAGCTAAGAATCAGCCAGAGAAACTGAAGAGTGTGCTTGATTCTCACAAGAAAGCTCTGCTTTGGCTTATCCGCGAATGTAAAGCTGCGGGAATTCAAGGCTTTTATACTGCACATCAAGGTGGAGAAATGAAATTTTATGAGATACCTAATTTCTTTGAAACATTTGTTCGCCCGTACGACCTTGAGGTGATGGGTGAATGCAACAAGGATACGCGTCTGAATATCCTTCATATCTGTGACTGGGAAGGTGCTTTTGATGACCTTACTCGCTTTAAGGATTATCCTGGACAAATAGTGAATACGCCGAAGAGCCTTAATGGTGAGCCATTTACGTTGGAAGATGGATATAAACTGTTCGGCCGCCCTGTTTTAGGAGGATTTGACCGTCAAGGTGACATCCTTAAGGCCTCTCCTGAGAAAGTTTCTGAGATGACAACTCAGATTCTGACGAATGGTCCTGCAGGACATGTGATGATTGGTGCAGATTGTACAGTATCTTCAGCGCCTCATGCAAATATCCATGCAGCAGTAGCAACTGCACATGGTACATTGAATGCTCAATAAACCATAGATTAGAACCATCTCTTGATAAATTAGGCTTTCCACCTAGGTGGAAAGCCTTTGTCACATTGGTGGAAAACTCTTGTCACATTAGTGGAAAGCCTTTGTCACCTAGGTGACAAGCTTAATTCATTTGGAGAGATTAGATAAAATATCAGTAGTCGTTAGGTAAGATATTGCTTAGCGACTATTTTATTTTTTCGAGAAATTCAATAACTTTACATCATTAGAATAGTATAACTTAAATTTGTTATTATGAAAAAGGGAAGAATGATAATCACATTGTGTATGGTTTTGATAACCTTGCCAATTATGGCGAAACGTACGCAGTGGACTGAAAAACAAGCGTGGGAATGGCAAGAAAAGGTTGGAGTCATCAAGGGGTTTAATGGGGCCTATCATGCATACCCCGGTCAGACTACGTTTGAAATCTTGAAGAAAGCATCTGAACTTGGGTTTAACAGTGTCAGGTTTTGGGTTTCTGGTGGTAATGTGGATGAAAAGATTGCGCATATACAACGAATGATAGATGATGCCGCAGCCTTTAATATGACTGTCTCGCCGGTATTGACCTTTGGTGATGTGGCTTATGCAAATGCGATAAAACGTAACGAAAAGGTCAAAGATTCGGATTATGAACAGGACTTCCGGAAACTGATGCGTCATTTTGCCAACGAGGAACGTATCGTCTTATGGGATCTTATGAACGAACCTCGTTTCAATGATGAGCCTCGAACGTATGATGAGATGGACATCATCGAGAATATGGTCAAATGGTCTTGGGATGAGGATGTGTCGCAACCGATAACTTCCTCTATCATTTGGGCAACCATCAATCCCCAAAACAAGGCTTTGAAACGGATTAGTGAGGTAGAGCAGATGATGGATGTTCATAATTTCCACTCATATGACTGTGCTTTGAACTTCAGTAAAAACATTTGTGATATGCTTGATTATATCAAGGGCCTTGGAGATCGACCAATTGTTTGCACAGAGTGTTTGACACGTGTCAATGGATCAGGATTAGCACGTAGTTTAGCTGTTTTTGCGAAATATAAAGTCAACTTTTATAGTTGGGGACTTTTCGTCAATGATAGGAACTGGGAGGTACGATGGAGAAAATCTACGTACGACCCATACGAACCAATGTTTCATAACCTGCTTTATAGTGACGGAGATATCTATGATGCCCGAGATATTGAACTGATTCGAAACTATCATTTTGTTTCAGATGGCGAGGAATTTGATGAAGGGATTGAGATTTCTGACCGATGGACCCATGAACGGGTATGGAGATGGATGGTTTGCGGTCCGGTGAAAGGAACAAATATCATTTCCGATGTGAAAGATACAGCCTCTAAAGGCTATAATTCTGTTCGAGTAAGGTTTTATTATGCAGATTGGAAGAATCATCGTGATGAATTCTTTAAGAAGTTGGATCAATGTTTGCAGAACGCCTCATCACAAGGCTTGACGGTGATGCCGGTTCTTTTGGATGATGGCGATGTTCCTAACGGATCCGTTGCCCTTGGAAAATATGTAAACGATGTTATTAATCGTTATTATTCAGATAATCGAGTTCTTGCATGGGAATTATATTATAAACCAGGTGAGAAGGTGAAAGATACCAATCTGTTGATGGAACTAGTCGGTACGGTATTCCGTTATGCACGCAATGTATATCCCAATCAGCCTATGACGATGACACCTGTTGTTAATGTAAAACCATTTAAAGAAGGATTCGATCCTTGGCAGGCATTAGTGCATGGACACACAGGTGGATGGGGAGAATTAGACTATTCTGGAGGCAGTAATTCAGATCTGGTATATAAGATATGGAGCTTAAGTGATGTGATTTCTTTTGCAACCGACATGCCAACTCCAGAGACAGGATGGCTAATCAGTATGTGTTATCGCTTCGGTCGCCCTATTTTCTGTACGGATTGGCGGTTTGATAATGACGAAACGGCTAATTCCACGTTGAAGCGGTTTGCAATGAGCCACGTCTTCTGGTTTGCTTCAAAGCCAGTCTCAACGAATCAGATTAATTCATTCCGTTTTATTCCAATCAGTACGGAACGGCAGGATTAAGAAAGTATCCCTTTGAAACAAAAAAGTGAGAAAAGCATTACATTCAGTACAATTGTTAGGACATTCAAGGCACTGGGCGTAGAGACAGCCAGCCTTGACCTTGGAAGTATGGGAAAGGTTGTGCTTTGGTAAGAATATTTTAAAAGGCGATGGAAGATTATACCGACCATCGCCTTTGTATTAAAAGAATAGAAAACACTAAATAAAGAGAACTTCTCTACCATGGAAGAGGAATCCTCCGGCAACGAGGTATTCTCTACAGGTTGGCGAGAATTGATCTTCGACTGTAATGTGCTCATGTCCAGCCAGAATACACTTAAGTAATGGCTCTTGGCGAAGGTAGGCAATGAAATCACGTGTTACAGGATCCTCTTTTTGGACTGTATAATCACCTTTAGGAACAGGTAGTTCCCCAGTTGTTAACTGACCTTTTTCGTACCAAACCCTACAAGTTGCCCGCCATATTTTTTCTGTATGGAAAGGCACGTGCATACATAATACGATAGGAAGACCTTTCTTTACTTCTTCCTTGAACATATTTACTTGCTCTTCGGTAACGTAACCATATACATCATCCAATGTGATAAAGTTAACATCGTTCACCACTTGGGATTGGAAACGGACGTTAAAGGGATATACCTCTTGTAACTTTTTTCGGGTATTGTCTTTGTAACTTTCGTTTTTCTCTTCTTTAGGGTCACTTAGCCACATGTCTGTACTGAACTCATGATTGCCCAATGATCCGATGAGACCATCGCCAAAATATTTCTTCACCAAATCAAAATTAGCTTCACTTTGCCAGTCAATGAGATCTCCAGTATGTATGACGTAGTCAACGTGCTGTTTAGCCCAAGAGAGAGCGTCCCTCAAGGCTTCTTCTTGTCGTCCACCAAAATTAATTGTTCGTGATTTGGAAAGCTCTTGCTTTTTCTCATTCTCATGAGCATAAGCCGCTGCAAGGTGAGAGTCTGAGATATGAAGGACAGAGAAAGGTTTTTTCAGCCCAAGTTCAACAACTGCATAACTCAATGAGAGCCGCTCGTATTGGCCTCGTTGAGGGAACACCGACGGTTTGTCTTCAGCGAAACTCGGCAATTGTGAGGTGGCAATAAGAGCACCAGAGCAAGCCATTCTTTTTAAGAAAGATCTTCTGTTAATCATAATACTTTAATCATTAGTTTCAGCAAAGATAACAAAATAAACGATGTAATTGTTATAAATTACCTCATTTATAAGTTCATCTTAATGCCTAACACATCCCAAAAAGATTCGGGTAAGCATACATTTTCCAGATGAACGGCATGACGGAATAAAGGTGCAATTTGTATTGGAGAGTACCCAGCAATGCCACATCCGATAGGGGTAACTAAGAATTTGTATTCCTGATGTAGTTCTGCGAATTCGATGAAACGATTTATTGCTGCTTCCATTGAATCAAGGCCTTCCATAGTTGGGATAGCGTAGCTCTGTCCTTGTAATCCTTCGCTTTGTCCCCAAATAGCTCCGAATTTTTCTAAAGCTGTACGAGCAGCTCCGCCGGCATGGGCTCCATTTACATTACTTCCAAAAACAAAAATCTCATCGGGCTGCAGTTGAACAATCATCCACGGTGATACACGATCAGCATAGTATTCTTTTGCAAACTTGCGTCGTTGCCTTTTCTTTTCTTCCTTGCTTAACTTAGAATCAAATGCAGATGCCAATTTATCAAAATATGCTCCTTTTGAGCTCCTTTCACGGCCCCATGTACTGTTTACTCCCATTTGGTCGTGACTGAATTCCACGACATTATCGATGGCAAGAAGGTCGGATACACCTTTTACGTTATGATTTGATCCCATATATGAGAAAGACCATCCCTCTTCTTTGAGTTGTTCTATCAGTTGGCGTAGTCTGGAAGCATCCCATTCTTTTGATGAATTCTCTAAACCATCCGTCAGGACTGTTACTACTCCTACAGCGTCTTCATCGTTTTGTATTTTTTTATGTAGTGTGGAGAGGGATGTACCCATAGCGTCATAAAGAGGAGTACCTCCCCATGGATTATAATCCTCAAAGTCGGCGACTTCATTGATTGGTTGAGCATCAATAATGGTTCTAACAGTTGGATAAGACCCTCTTCGGTCATCAAATGTGACTAGTGTAAGATAATGGTCTTGCTTTTCAACATGCTCTTTTTGTGCTCCTTTAATTGTATTAATCGTTTCGTTAATGCCCGACAAAGTCGCATCGCGCAAACTATGCATAGATCCACTCTCATCAACGATGATAAGATTATAAATGCGATTCTTGCCTTCTGGTTTCTGTTTCAAGTCTTCTTTTGTTTCTTCCATGGTCTTCTTTTCTTCGTTTATTAAATCTGTTTTTACTTCTTGGTTAGGTGTGTTCTCCATAGTTGTAGCTTTCTTGTTTGATTTCCTAAAAATACGTTTTAAAATACTCATAATTCTATTGTTTTAAAAGTTCTACTTTCAAAGATAATTTATTCTTGCTCTTTATTTTTACCCGTTCTTTCCGTTTGTATGAAAAGAACGGGTTTATGTATAAAACATGTAGTTTGGTTCGATTTCGTAAGGAACAGTCTTATCTCAATATATAGAAATGATATTGAATAAGCCTGATTATTGCACTAAGCCTTTTTGATATAAATATATTTAGGATATCTTCCAAGGACGAAGAGTGTGACAGGACAGAGCCAGATAGTACGTTCAAAGCCCGAAATACCAGTTACATCGTAATGTGAACCTCCGGTGATGGAATGTACTCCTTGTGTTAAACAAGCATATCCTGGTAAATTCAAAGGCTTATCACTTGGACGGACAAGTACGTGGGTGAACTTATTGTCATCACTAAGAACTTCACAAAGCTTATCTGCTCCAGCAACCATTTCCAAATTGCCGTGATCAAATGGCCAATTAGGAAAATCTACATACCAGCCACCATCTTCTTCGTGGTTGAACTGTAACTTGTACTCTTCTTTACGACCGAAAACACTACGAGAAATTACCTGTGCACCTGAAAGCAAATCATTCAATGAATAACGCATAATAAAAAACATTTTTAATTAGTAATAAAGTTATTTCGTCTTTCGACAATGCAAATATATTACGTATTAAAAATATCTTTTGATTTTTGCAACGTTGCAAAATATAATATATAGATAATCAGTCTAATATGTGAATATTGCAGGCAAAGTTACAAGTTCCCTAGGCAAGGCAATTGTATAGGTTTCACCTCGTTTTCCTGAAATATAATACTTGTTAGCAATATCCTCATCCATAATAATTGTTTTGAAAAATCGTTTTATCCTTGAAAGATTTTGATTAAGAGTTCCCGATGTTGAATCGATTAAATTCTCTATGGCTGCTTGAATGTCTTCTTCTTCTTTATTAGGCATGATGAGCCCATAAATCTCTTCCAATTCATTCCTATAATCACAAATGTTTTTAAGTTCGATTCCTTCATGATGCAATAAAAAAAGGATATATAATGCCTTGCTGAGTGGATGAAGTCGAACTTCTGCATTTTCATAGTTTGTAAGATGTAATTTCAGGTCACCATCAATGACTAAAGGGCTGAGTTTTTTCGAAGTAAAAACGATCGGTGAGGCGATGGTTTGCAATTGCTCTCTTTGTAATAGCTCTGCTTGCTAATAGATAGTTAGCGGATGGGCTGGGTTGATGGTGTCTCCTAATAATTCATGCGGGTCTCTATGTACTATAGATACATAGTTAATAACCAACTGCCCAATTATCTCCAGGTATATGTTACGTTGATTTTCTGCTTGTACAAGTTCACGTTCTTCAATATCTTTCGGAGACTTATTGGGTAATTCTTCTTGTTCAAATAAAGCACGTGTGCGGGAGTTATCTAATTTTTGCAATAAATCTGGTTCATTTATTGCTTGATACATTTGCTTTTGCTGCTCAGTATTTAAGAAATCAGTTATTTTTATATGATTGTCTCCAGAGTCCAATTGTTTGAAATCAAATAACCGTTTGATAAACTCTGAAACAAGTTTTTCATCAATATTAATATCTCCACATACAGGGCATGAAAGGATAGATTCTTTTCCTATATTTCCAGCATTAAACCGTCGTGCGACAAGAGTCGGTGGTGTATTAGAGTAGATTATTTTAGTCGAAAACCGAGATAATGCTTCACTTTGTTGACAAGCTCTAGTCATGACTTGCATATAATTTTCAACTAATTCATATGGAGTGTAAAGTGCACTGAAAATATAGATTGTCCCATAATCCAGTTGAGAGGGGTGGAAGTGTTTTAAAAGCTGTTCCATAGTTATCCTCTTAGACTTATATTCTTGGTAGTGTTTATTCTTTTGTTTTATACCATTGAATGATTAACGCGATAGCGACAATAATGTCGACAACATTCCATATTTCCCTACCTAATGCTATTTTTATAAATGGCTGAAATAATAGGACCAGGGCTACAGCAATAACACATAGTGTGGTGTTTTTCTGCTCATAGTATGTAAAGGCCATACAAGCAAAGACCACCATAGAGATAAACCGAACTAATGTATAGAAACCATATGGTAATGGTAATAGACATAAAAGTAAAAGGAATGCTAATCCCAATCCTACTAATGCTAGTTTTTTATTCATAATCGTATGTTTTTCTTTTTAGCAAAGTTATAAAAACTTCAGAAAGATACATTATCCTTCTCGATATTTGTTCGGTAAAAACCTTTCATGTGAAGGAAGAAAAATATGGATTATTTCTATAATACTGTCCTTATAATAAAAATGTTTTGTTTAAAACTCGTTTTGTTCTGGATCTGATTTTGTAATTAGTATTTTTTTCATATTTTTGTTAATTAATCATTGATATCAGAATAATTATTGACCAGAAGAAAATCTACGAACCAAAGTTCTTTAGAAATAATCGAAAAGATTGGTATATAGAATTAGTTGTTCACACAAATATAAGTATAACATTAATCAAAAAAGAAAATGAAAGACAAAGTATTACAAGCTATGCGTGAGGCTGGTAAACCAGTATCAGCAGGTGATGTGACAAAGGCATTAGGTGCTGATCGTAAAGAAGTAGATAAGGCTTTTGCTGAATTGAAGAAAGAAGGTGCCATTGTTTCACCGGTTCGCTGCAAGTGGGAACCTGCTAAATAACAATCATCATGATTATCAAAGCAGTTCGCATGTTTGACGGTGGTTTTATGAACCAACCGTTTGCTTTTGGTGGGGAAGAAGGTAAAGAAAAGTTTGATGAGCAAATCATCTACCGCAGCAGCCTTCAGAATTTCTTGATAGATACAGGAGAAGAGGTTATTCTTGTTGATACTGGATTTGAAACAGGAATGGCTGCTCCTGCTAAGAAATTGGGCGCTCCTCTTTATATGGGTGAGAAAATAGCTGATTTTGTGGACTCATTTATAGCTTTAGGTTATAAGCCTGAGCAGGTTACAAAAATCCTTGTGACTCACAAACACCCAGATCATACGGGTGCTTTGAAGTATTTCCCCAATGCTAAGGTCGTTATTTCACCAGAGGACGCTGATGCAATGAAACTTTCCGGTGATAAAATTGTTTGCGCCGAATATAAGGATGGGGCTTATTTTAACTTCGCAAAAGCCGATCAAATAGCGAAAGGTGTTTGGTTTATTGAAGCGAAGGGGCATACTAAAGGTAATAGTATTGTTATTGCTGAGAGTGACGGCCTGTATTATATGATGCATGGTGATGTGACTTATTGCGATGCTGCACTGAAAGCAAATAAACTGAGTATCGTCTTTGAGGACAAGGATGCTGCTCGTCAGACACTTGACAACGTTCGTGAGTTTATCAAGAATCATCCAACTGTTTATCTTTCAACTCATTGTCCTGAAGGTTATGAAAACCTGGAAATGAAACGAGTGATGAAGTTATAAAAGAAAAAGGTCTTGCAAATTAAGTGCAAGACCTTTTTTATATTACAGAAGTTGAGTTGTCATTTCCTTCTCCATACAATAAAATTTGTATATGGGGAGTTCATGGATTTCCATTGTCCAAACTCCATCAATCTGTCTTCTTTGTCAATTGCCCATCCTATGGCAGTACTGCCAACCAGATAGATGGCATTATCTACTCCCAGATCGAGTAATGCTTGGGCAAAATCATGCATGGACTCATCGGTTACAGTCTTAACTACGAAGATCTCTCCAGAACGTTCACATAATGCACGGCGGGAATATTTACCTCGGACCTCATTCTCAACTAATTCTTCTTTGAAGACTAATGGGAATTGTCGGAAGAAATAACCATCTTGTTCGATCGCTTCTTCCATGAGGGGAGAGTTTTCTGCCATGCTTATAGTTATTTTGCCGTTTATAATGGCACAAAAACCGGCTTTTGACATACCTTTAGCCAACAACTCGCCTTTATAAACGAAAGAACCAACAATCTTACGGTTGTCTCTTCGAATATCAGCTGCTTGAGTAATGAGGATAATATCCTTGTCTTCTTTATTAGGTTTACCAACGTACAATGATACTTCAGCATTATAAGGTATGTATAGTTCCAAAGGGACGTCATTGATAACTGTATCCCGAATTTCAGTATAACCTTTGGCAATACTATCTACCATAGTTCCCAATAACGCTTTGGAGTCGTTGGGCACTACGGTTCCTTCAGATACCGTCTCGTCCATGCCGACAACCTGTTCTTCTGATTTGTTTGACTTGAAATACCATACTAATCCAACGATAAGCAAAAGGAAAATGAGTATAAGCCAAAGGAACCCTTTTTTAGGAGAAGGTTTCTTTTCATTTTTATCTGGCTTTGTGATATTATCAAATACATCCCCAGATGACACAGTGAAAGCATCTTTCCCTAATATACGTATTTCGTTTTCTTTTATTTCTTCCATCATCTTGTTATTCATGGGAAACCTCCTTTTCTATCATTTCTTTCAACAATTTCAATGCTTCCTTTGAGGGAGAAATCGTGTATGTAAAAGATGAAACATCCGATAATACCAGTTTCTGCCTGGTAATATTGATGTAATAAATATATGAGCGATTAACTATATAACTCTTACCGATTCGTATAAACGCGGATCCTTCATTTCCAAGTTGGGATGAGATTATTTTCTCAATCTGTCCAAGTTGATACGTGATAAGTTTCGATTCGTTATCTGTTTTGTAAATGTTACAATAATTACCATCCGAACTAATATAAACTATTCGTTCAGGGGCAATGCGAATCACATCATTAGTAGTAGAAATAATAAGATACTTTTTCATTTTTTCTCTTTGTGAGGCAAAGATAGCGACATCTTTTTTTGTTTAGTACTGTTTTATTTGTGAAATGTACAAATTATCTTTTTTCCTGTATGAAATATTCTATTGTGACAAAAAAGCCCTTCTTTTCAGAATAGGAAAGAAGGGCTTGGGATGTTTTTTGACTAGATATGTATTTTCAAAATCTTTCCGCTCCGACTCTCTAATTGTAGTTGTGTGGTTTGATCTGGCATCATGGAGATATGTTCGATATTCCCAGTAAGCAGTTCTTTGGCTTCCATGCTGAGAGGAGGGAAGTTCAGATAGTCAAAGGCATGTCTAGGAATATTGATGGCTGTACGCACAGGATGGTCGTCAAAGTTAACCACAATCAACAATAACTCATCTTCAAACTTCCGGAGATAGGCGAATTGCTTATGCTCGTTAAACTTCCAGCCTTCGAGGTTGGCATATGTTAAGTCGAAGAATGTTCCCTCGCGGATGGCTTTTTCTTCATTACAAAGATTCAGCAGTGTCGTATAGAACTGTCGTAGATTCTTTTCATTCTTATCCAATCGTTCCTCATCGAATTTCCCTTGGTTGTTCCAACGGTAAACGCTATCAACTGTCCAATAGTCAAAGATGGTCGTCCGGCCGTCTTGTCCGCTAAAGCCTTCACTGTCCATGCCTCGTTCGCCAAGCTCTTGACCAAAGTAAATCATTACAGGATTGGTGTTCATCGTCGCAGAAATAATCATAGCTGGGAGAGCTTTGAATGCGTTTCCCGCAAAGAAATCTGAGGCTATGCGTTGTTCATCGTGATTCTCTAAGAAGTTGAGCATTTGTGTTTGGATGCCATCCAGACTTTGCCAATGATCTGTGAGTACTTTACACGATTCCCTACCACAGGTGATATTACGGAGTGTATCGTACAATCCTACTTTGTCGTAAAGATAATCGAAATGACCATGGAACAGATACTCACGATATGCTCCAGGATTATATATCTCGGCAATAAATATGATTGAAGGATTCTTTTCTTTAACTTGTGGTATGGCCCAATGCCAGAAATCAACAGGTACCATTTCTGCCATATCACAACGGAATCCGTCAACACCTTTCGATGTCCAGAACAAGAGGATATCAAGCATCTTATGCCATGTGTCGGGTATCGGGTCGAAATGATGGGATTGCCCGTTCATGTAATCCACACCGTAGTTCAATTTCACTGTTTCGTACCAGTCGGTAATGTTCGGTGAGGCATCAAATCGGTCGTTTCCAGTAGCCTTTGCAGGAAATTCTACATACGCTTTGGCAGCACCATAATGCAAATCAATGCTTCCACCCAGTTGTTGACCGGGGATGTAATAGAAATTGTTCTTCGGCGAGAAAGCTATGGATGTATCATCTTGTTCACCCAAATCAATTACTCCCTCTGGCTTTACGTCCGAATGATATTGCCGAGCCACATGATTAGGGATGAAATCCATAATCATCTTCAATCCAGCTTTATGAGTTCGTGAAATAAGGCTATGGAACTCAGCCATTCGGTCTGGTATGTTCTTTGCCAAGTCCGGATCAATATCATAATAGTCTTTTATGGCATACGGAGATCCTGCTTTTCCCTTGACAACTGCAGGGTGGTCAACCTGAATGCCATACTCTTCGTAATTGGTCTTTGTGGCATGCTCAACTAATCCAATATACCAGATGTGAGTAGCACCTAGTTTTTTGATTTCGTTTAAGACATGTGGAGTGAAATCGGCCATCTTACCGCAACCGTTTTCTTGAAGTGAACCATTTTGTACACGGCCGCGTGTCTTGTTGCCAAACAAACGGGGCAATACCGCATAGATAATAATTTTTTCTTTCATATTGCAATGAATCATTCTAGTTCCCTCATATCCAGTATCCTGTTGGCTTCGTCATATCCAATTTTAAAGATATCATCAGCCTTCTCCAGATTGGTATTGTTGAACTTCTCCAAACCACATGGCTCGATGACAATGTCGGCAATCTGTTTCTGAGGAAGAGAGTTTGCTTGATAAATAAAATTATAGGATCGCATGGCAATGGATGCCATGTTAAGTGAATATTCATCGGTAATCAAACGACTGACACTAAGTGCAATGACTTGTTCGCATTGCTTGCGTAAGGTCGAAACGGGTAGATTCATGAGCACGCCTCCATCTACATAATGAATGCCATCAATCACAATAGGAGTGAAAAGGACGGGCATACAACAGGAGGCGGCTACTCGTTCGGCAATCTCACCTTTCGTAAAATGCACACTAACGCCATGATCCAAGTCGGTCGCTGTAATCATCATTGGGATCTTCAAGTCTTCTATTCGCCTTGCATGTAGGTTTGAACGAAGGAAGTCCTTGAAGTTGTTTAGTTCAAGTAATCCACCTTTATTCAAGGAGAACGAAGTGAAATCACTGAAGGATTGGTTGTCAAATAGGTTTACTGCTTCATAAGGTTCTTTTCCATCAGCTATGAAAACGCCAGCCAACGACCCGGCACTTGTACCCGAAAGAATGTCCGGACGAATATCGTGCTCAAGAAGGGCTTGCATCATACCAAAATGAGCAAATCCTTTAATGAATCCGCCACTCAGAGCAATACCGATAGGATAGGTTTTCATGTCTAGAACAATTCCCCTTGTTTATAATTCATATTCTTATTAGGTATGATGAGCTCTTTTTCTTCCTTTCTACGTTCTCGTTGTCGGCGGACAGCCTCACGGAATTTCTCATCTTTCTTATACAACAATCCTTTTTGATAGTTAAGTGGCTTAAACATCTTTTCAATCTCATTCGCTGCTTGAAGAATGAAATCCAGACTGACATCCGGAATATGTCTATGATTACGGAAGAATTGTTCAAGGTAACTGGAAGATGCATTGGCAATGCCTTGCCGTTCGCATACTAACCAAGCAGCCGTAGCCGCTTCAAAAGTCATTGATTCGCGATTCAGTTCGTTGGCTCTTGAGTCCCACCAGTTGTATCCTGACAAATGATGGCAGAATAGGTGGCCAAGTTCAAAACAAATGGATGCAAACAGGTTCTCTTTAGCTAGCTGTTGGTTAATGCTTAGCAAGAAATAACTATCCCAGCGAATATTATGCTTGCGAGTCAGTTGGACTTTGATGTTTTTCTTTTGTCGGACAGCTTCTATTTGGGCTCCTAACTCATCTCCGCCTAAAAGATTGGCCTCGAAAGCAATGCCATGTATGGCTAAATTGCGAATAAACGTATCAGTATCTGTATTCTCTTGTGTTCCCTCCGATTGATAAATTATATCCATCAACGCGTCAATATCATCAGGAAACATTTTTTCGACAGGTTCTGTGTCGTAGATATCAAAAACAAAATCAACTGGGCCGAAAGGTACGAGGATAATCATCGGACGAGCGTCCGGCTTGATGACGCGATTATACTTGTTTTTCCATTCGTCAGCGGTAAGCACATACGTAGCCGTGGGACGTTGCATCTGGACAAGCATGGCATTGTATGGAGACAAATGTTTGAACCGAGCACAGAAAGCCAACAATGATTTAAATTCCTTGCATTTACTATATGAACTGACAGCCTGAAAGAGCAAATCTACCTGTCCTTTGTTCTCAGGATGTTCAGGCTTGGGATGGTTGGGTTGTTTACTCATATGTTACACCTGTTTACCATAAGTTATATTGCAAAGATTGCAAATAATGTTTGAAAATGCAAGATATTGGTTCTAAATTTAATACAAAGTGCTGGAATTCAATACTGCTCCTTTAGCTCATTAATTCCTTGTTGGACAAAGTCCCGCATAAGGTCGTTTTTTTTCAGTACTTTTGAGTCATATATAATCAGGTCAATATCAAGTTTTACAATACCTTGTGACTTATCTCTAGGTTGTCGACCAGCTTGCCTTTCTATTTTCTTGAGTTTCTTTCGAATGTCATATGCTGATAGTTGTGAGTGAAAGATAGCAACTTGATTCAGGAAGGGAGAGTGAAAGTCCGAACCTATCGCTTCTGTCTCCAGTATTGAACTGAAACGAATGTCAGAGAAAATGGTTTGCAACATTTCCCGGGCAAAAGCCAACTGTGTCGTGGCATCTGTGTTCGATCCAAGTCCAAGGATACAAAGAGAATCGTTCATAATATTGGATTTAATTAGCACAAAGATACAATTCTTTTTCAAAAACGTAGCGTTGAAGCTTCCTTTTCACTATCTTTGTTCCCAATAAAAAAAACAAGAAAATGAAGTTTATCGGAATAATACCAGCAAGATATGCATCGACACGGTTTCCGGCGAAACCTTTAGCCATATTAGGAGGGAAACCTGTCATCCAACGTGTGTACGAACAAGTATGTGGAGTGCTCGATGAGGCTTATGTCGCAACCGATGATGAGCGTATTGAATCAGTTGTTAAAGCATTCGGAGGGAAAGTCGTTATGACCTCCGTGAATCATAAGAGTGGTACTGACAGATGCTTTGAGGCATATACAAAGGTTGGTAGTGGATACGATGTAATTGTGAATATTCAAGGTGATGAACCGTTTATTCAACGTACTCAGCTGGAGGCTGTGAAAGCATGTTTTAATGATGAGGCTACACAAATAGCTACACTTGTCAAACCATTCATCCCAGAGAACGGCTTTGAGGCCCTGGAGAATGTAAACTCACCGAAAGTGGTTGTGGATAAAAGGATGAATGCTCTTTATTTCAGCCGTTCTATTATTCCTTTCATGCGTAATAAAGATAAGAAAGAATGGTTGAGTGGTCATACTTATTATAAGCATATTGGGTTGTATGCATATCGTGCATCTGTCCTCAAGGAAATAACTGCTTTGCCTCAGTCTTCATTGGAATTGGCTGAGTCGTTGGAACAATTACGTTGGCTTGAGAATGGATACAGAATAAAAGTGGGTGTGACAGATGTGGAAACCATCGGCATCGATACTCCGGCTGACCTGGAACGTGCAGAAGAATTCCTGAAAAAGATGACACGATGAGCGCATTATTAGATCGATATACACAACCTGCCATTCGGCCAATCACAGACTTTGCGATTTCAACACCTGAGGTGAAGAAAATGCAAAACGGTATTCCTTTGCATATAATTCAAGCTGGCAGTGAGGATGTTGTCCGACTTGACTTTATCTTTGAAGGCGGTCGGATGTCGCAGAGCATCCCATTCCTCTCATTGATTACAAATCGTCTGTTGCGCGAGGGGAGTGAGCACTTTTCGGCATCAGAAATCGCTGAGAAACTGGATTATTATGGTGCTTCTTTGGAACTGGCTTCATCGATGTATACGGAATATGTTACTCTTTACTCTTTGAACAAGTATTTCCCGCAAATCATTGAGGTAGTGGCCGATTTGCTGAAGTTTCCCACTTTCCCGGAAAAAGAACTCTCAATGGTATTAGAAGCTAATAAACAACAATTTCAGTTGTTTAGTCAGAAAGTTGAAGTCATCGCTCGTAGATATATGAATCAAGCGTTGTTCGGGAAGAACCATCCGCTGGGATGGGACCAGAAAACTGAAGACTTTGATCGCTTGAATCAAGATTTGATAAGAGATTATTATAGGAGTCATTATCATTCAGGGAACTGTTCAATGTATATCTCCGGTAAGGTCTCTGACGAAGTGCTTCTTTGTATCGAGAAAAACTTCGGAGACGAAGTTTGGGGAGCTTTACAGACGGTGAAAGCCACATCCAACTATCCCATTGAGACCACAGATGAACGACATATTTTCATTGAACAACCTAATGCTGTACAAAGTGCCTTGAAAATGGGAAATCTCAGCATTAACCGTTTTCATCCCGACTATTTGAATCTGAGAGTACTTGTCGTTCTGTTGGGTGGATACTTTGGCAGTCGCCTAATGAAGAATATTCGTGAAGATAAGGGATACACTTATGGTATTGACGCCGGACTGATTCCAAATCGGGACAATTCTGTATTTGTCATTGCAACGGAAGCCGATAACCAATATATACCTTCGGTTATTAAGGAGACATATAAAGAAATTGACCGACTTCAACAAGAAAAAGTGCCACAGAAAGAACTGGATATGGTAAAAAACTATATGCTGGGCGATTTCTGTCGTTCGTACGAAGGCCCTTTTTCATTGGCTGATGCATGGATTTATATTGAGACAGGTCGTCTGAATCCTGATTTTTACTGGAAAAACCTAGAGTCGATTCGCAACATTACCCGAGATGATATAATATGTTTAGCACAGCGTTATTTGTGTAAAGAAAACTTAATTGAGGTCGTTGCAGGTGAAAAAGTGTAACAATATCGTTCCTTCCTTGCTTTTTAATTGTATATTTGAATGCAGAAACCACTTAACGGGGTATTGAATAATTTAATGATACGATTAAAATGAAAAAATATATAATCATCATACTTTCCCTTTTTCTCTGGATCTCACTTGCTGATGCTCAAATCAAAATCGGAAATTATAAGTTTCCTGATGGAAGTGAGTATACCGGCGAACTGAAAAGCAAGAAGCCTAACGGAAAAGGAAAAACCGTCTTTAAGAACGGTGACGTTTATGAAGGAGAATACGTAAAAGCTAAACGCCATGGTGAAGGTACTTATACTTATCATGATGGCGAGAAATACGTAGGTCAATGGTCGGAGGACCAACAACACGGGAAAGGAATCTTTTATTTCAAGAATAATAATCGATACGAAGGTGACTGGGAGCTGGATTATCAGCAAGGCCATGGCATCATGTATTATTACAACGGTGATGTCTATTTTGGAAACTGGCTGCAAGACCTTCGTAGCGGGAAAGGTACGTATATTTGGGAAGCCGGAGCTAAATATGAAGGTGATTGGCTCAAGGACAAAAAGAACGGGAAAGGTGTTATGACCTGGAATGACGGTTCTTCGTATGACGGTGATTGGGTGAACGATATGCGTGAGGGAACAGGTACTTTCATCTATCAGAATGGTGATAAATACGTTGGCGATTGGAAGAACGATGTACAAGAAGGTCAAGGTATTTACTATTTCAGCTCGGGCGACCGCTATGAAGGTGGTTATATCCAAGGAGAACGTACTGGAAAGGGCATTTACTTCCATAAGAATGGCGACAAATATGTAGGCGACTTCAAAAATGGTGAGCAAGATGGTTCCGGAACCTTTACTTGGTCGAGTGGTGCCTTCTACGAGGGACAGTGGTCGAAAAATCAACGTAACGGTAAAGGTCATTATATCTGGGCAAACGGTGACGAGTATAATGGCGAATGGAAAGACAATATGGCCGAAGGCCAAGGCGAACTCCGTGAAAAGAAATCTGGTAATGTGTACACCGGTCAATTCCATAACGGAAAACCTGATGGAGAAGGCGTGATGGTCGATAAGAATGGCATTCGCTATAAAGGTTCCTTCAAGCAGGGAAGAAAAGATGGCCCGTTTGTCGAAACAGACAGGACAGGAAAAGTTGTCAGGAAAGGTACATATCGCTTCGGCGTCTTGCAAGCTACAGATAAATAATTCTTTTTTCATCTTCTGATAGCTCGGTTACGGATTATTTTCGTATTTTTGCTTTCAAATGCATTGAGATAAAGCAATGGATACATCTTTTATCTTCCAGTTTCTGAAAAAGCTGGCAGCCAACAATAACCGAGAGTGGTTTTTAGCACATAAAGCGGATTATTTGAAAGCGGAAGCAGAGTTTGATGCTTTGCTCTCGGCTATCATTAACCGTATATCGCTCTTCGACCCTTCTATTGCCGGTATCCAGCCTAAGGATTGCAAGTATCGCATATACCGGGATTTGCGTTTTAGCCAAGATAAGACTCCTTATAAGATTCATTTTGGCGGTTTCATCAATGCACGAGGGAAAAAATCCTTGCATTGTGGATACTATATTCATCTGCAACCAGAAGAAAGCTTGCTCGCTGGAGGCGTGTGGTGCCCAGAACCGAAGATGTTGAAGGCTCTACGAGAAGCAGTGTATGAAAATATCGACGAGTTCAGAGGAATTGTCGAGGACCCCGCTTTCAAGCAGTTCTATCCGATTATAGGACAAGACAGATTGCGTACAGCCCCCAAGGGTTTCCCTAAAGACTTCCCTTATGTGGACTATCTCAAACCTAAAGATTATACTTTTTATGGACCTGTCCCAGATGATTTCTTCGGTCAACCGGGTTTCTTGGATAGGGCAGAGGAAATGTTCCGACAAATGAAACGCCTGAACGATTTCCTGGATTACACTATAGATGATTTTGAAGATTAAAAGAAAACGACTATGATAGAAAAGGAAGAAATTTCAAACTGGATGGGTATCATTCAAAATGATCCATGGCTCAGACCCTTCTCGTATGCGATAGAGGGACGCCAGCAACACGCCTTGCACAAAGAAAAAGAGTTGGTAGGCTTTCAAGGAAGCTTGTCTGATTTTGCTACAGGATACCTTTACTTTGGCTTACATCATTTGAAAGAGGGATGGGTATTCCGTGAATGGGCTCCCAATGCAACAGCTATCTACTTGATTGGCGACTTCAATGACTGGAAAGAATCTGAGAATTATAAGATGACCAGACTGAAGGGAAATGCTGGAGTTTGGGAAATAATCCTAGACGAAGAGGCTATTCATCACGGCGACCTTTATAAACTCAAGATCCATTGGAACGGAGGTGAAGGTGAACGCATCCCGGCATGGGCTAGAAGAGTAGTTCAGGATGAGAATACAAAGATTTTCAGCGCTCAGGTATGGGAACCGGCCGAGAAATATGTCTTCCGGAGAAAAGTTTTCCGTGTTAACCGTGGTCCTCTGATGATTTATGAGGCTCATATTGGTATGGCTACAAATGAGGAAAAGGTGGGAACATATAATGAGTTCCGTGAGAATGTGCTTCCACGTGTCAAGGCGGATGGATATAATTGTATTCAGTTGATGGCAATCCAAGAACATCCGTACTATGGTAGCTTTGGTTATCACGTGTCTAGTTTCTTTGCTCCTTCATCACGTTTCGGTACACCTGAGGAACTGAAACAGTTGATCGATACAGCTCATAAGATGGGGATTGGTGTCATCATGGATATTGTACACTCTCATGCTGTGAAGAATGAAGTGGAAGGATTGGGTAATTTTGCCGGTGATCCTAATCAATATTTCTATCCCGGGGAGAAGAGGGAACACCCTGCTTGGGATTCATTGTGTTTTGATTATGGGAAGAATGAGGTGCTCCATTTCTTACTGTCGAACTGTAAGTATTGGATGGAAGAATTCCATTTTGATGGCTTCCGCTTCGATGGCGTGACATCCATGTTGTATTATGATCATGGACTGGGTAAGGCCTTTACGAACTATAACGACTATTTCGATGGAAATGAGGATGATAATGCTATTTGTTACCTTATCTTGGCAAATAAATTGATACATGAGGTCAATTCAAAAGCAATAACTATTGCCGAGGAGGTTTCAGGTATGCCAGGTTTAGCTGCTCCTTTTGCTGACGGTGGCTTTGGATTTGACTATCGGATGGCAATGAATGTGCCGGATTATTGGATTAAACTGATCAAGGAGAAGGTTGATGAGGATTGGTTACCGAGCAGCATGCTTTGGGAGGTAACGAACCGACGTAAAGATGAGAAGACCATTTCGTATGCAGAGAGTCATGATCAGGCATTGGTAGGCGATAAAACCATTATCTTCCGTTTAATTGATGCTGATATGTATTGGCATTTCCAAACGGGCGATGAGAATTATAATGTCAATCGAGGAATTGCCTTGCATAAGATGATTCGTTTATTGACTGCTTCGACGATTAATGGCGGATATCTGAACTTTATGGGAAATGAGTTTGGACATCCTGAATGGATCGACTTCCCACGTGAAGGCAACGGTTGGTCACATAAATATGCTCGTCGTCAATGGGATCTCGTTGACAATCCTAAGTTGGACTATCATTTTTTAGGTGATTTTGATAAGGATATGGTTCATTTGCTGACCAGCATGGACGAGTTCCAAGACTCTAAGGTGGAAGAAATATGGCATAATGATGGTGATCAGGTATTTGCCTTTCGCAGAAGAAGTATGGTATTCGTCTTTAACTTCAGCCCGACAAAGTCGTTTACCGACTATGGATTCCTTGTTCCTTATGGCGAATATGAGGTGAAGCTAAATACAGATGCTAAGAAATATGGTGGTTTCGGCTTTGCAGATGATTCAATTATCCATGCAACAACGCCTGGTCCTGCCTATGATCGAGATAAAAAAGGTTGGTTGAAACTGTATATTCCGGCAAGATCAGCTGTTGTATTAAGAAAGGTACGTAGGAAAAAATCATGAATCAGAACGAATATACATCTTTTCGGAGAAATACACGATACATCGCTATTGGGTGTAGTGTGTTCTTTTTAGTATTTAGTTTCATGTACCTCTACTTCCTTCAGGGGAACCTGATGGAAGCAACTCATTTCTCGTTTGCACACGGGAAGACGTCCTATTCTCCCTTCTGGGGTGCTATTCTTATCACCTTAGTATTGTTCCTCCTTCACAAAGGACTGCAATTTTTGCTGAGACTGAAAGGTAGATGGACTGCAGCATCTTATTTCCTGATGATGTTGATGCTTGGTGTGATGACCGATGTCGACCGTTCGGCTTTTCATGGTGGTGGAATCCCCTCATTTTGGAGTTGGTTGTTCCCCCTGCTGGTTGTTGCCTATGTGTTGGTGGCTCTCTTTTTACGAAAGATTGAAGACATAAATCCATCAAACAATCTGTTGAACATGTTGATTGTCAATGCAATCACGTTCCTGCTCCTATGTCTGATGACGGTTCTTATCGGCAATACGGAGGTGAATTTCAATCATGAGTTAGCTGTTGAACGGAATATACGTAAAGGCAAAAACATAGAGGCGTTGAAGATAGGTCGAAAATCACTTGAAACCAGCAAGGCGTTGACTATTTTAAGGGCAAATGCTATGGCACGAGAAGGGTTGTTGGCAGAGAAACTGTTTGAATACCCTCAACTATACCGCTCGGACGGT